>CAKZYI010000169.1 GCA_937884735.1 uncultured Pleurocapsa sp. | reverse complement strand
CCCCAATCTACATTGGCCCGACACTATTTTTAGCTACGATCAGAAGTCAGGTATATTGTTTACCTGTGACGCTTTTGGAATGCATTACTGTTCTCAGGCCACTTTTGACGAAGACCTCAAGGCGATAGAGAAAGACTATCGTTTTTATTATGACTGTCTGATGGGGCCTAATGCCCGTTCCGTACTTTCTGCAATGAAACGGATGGATAAGTTGGGACAGATTAATACTGTCGCCAACGGACATGGCCCTTTACTGCGTCATAACCTTAACGAACTGCTAGACCGCTATCGTAAATGGAGTGAAGCCCAAACCAAAGCGGATAAAAGTGTAGCCGTATTTTATATCTCCGATTATGGTTATAGCGATCGCCTTAGTCAAGCTGTAGCAAAAGGAATCACTAAAACTGGTGTGGCAGTCGAAATGGTAGACTTGCGGTCTGCTGACAGCACAGAAGTTCATGAGATTGTCAATCGTTCTGTGGGTCTAGTCTTAGGAATGCCCCCAAGCGATAGTAATCAAGAAGATATTGTTACCAATATGGGAACAGTATTAGCTGCGGCAAAAGAAAAGCAGCTGATCGGCATGTTTGAATCCTATGGTGACGATGATGAACCCATAGATCCATTGATGACCAAGTTCCGCGAAGCAGGTTTAAAACCAGGGTTTCCTGTAATTAAACTTAAAGATACTCCCGCTGAAGCAGACTATCAAATATGCGAAGAATCAGGAACAGATTTGGGACAATTTCTGACTCGCAAAGATTTAGTGAAGCAAATGAAGTCTCTAGATAGCGACCTAGATAAAGCAATGGGTCGACTAAGTGGAGGATTATATATTATTACGGCTACTAAAGGTGATGTTAGTAGTGCAATGCTAGCTTCCTGGGTGTCCCAAGCTAGTTTTGAGCCACCTGGATTGACAATTGCGGTGGCTAAAGATAGAGCAATAGAATCTTTGATGCAGGTAGGCGATCGCTTTATTCTTAATATATTGGAAGAAGGAAAGTATCAGCCTTTGATGAAACACTTCCTTAAACGATTCAAACCAGGGGCAGATCGTTTTGCAGGAATCAAAACTCAAACCGCAAACAATGGTTCGCCAATCTTAACCGATGCCCTTGCTTATCTTGAATGCGAAGTATCTAGTCGTATGGAATGTAGCGATCACTGGATTGTTTATAGCAAAGTCGATCTAGGTCGTGTTTCCAATCCCGAAGGCTTAACCGCTGTCCATCACCGCAAAGTCGGCAATCACTATTAATATCAATACAAGCCTTAAGCTTAAAGCTTATGCGTAGCGGTATCTTTTAGGACTAAGCCATAAGCCAACAATAAAAATCTCGTCTTAGTATCTAAGACGAGATTTTTTAGTAATTAGTAATCAGTAATCAAAAATCAATCCATTCCACTTTATCTTGAATGCGATCGCGACGACTTTTTGTTGTAGGAGTATCACTGTACCCTAAGTACAAATACCCAAGACACTTGTCTTTTTCTCCTAAAGAAAGAAACTCTTTTAGTTCATTTGTATAGGTGACACCACCAGATCCCCAAAAGCTACAAATATCATAAGCTGCTGCAGTTAATGCCATGTTTTGTACGCTACAGGCGACAGCTTCGATCTCTTCTATTTCTGGTATTTTTTCTGATGCTTGTCGCTCCATACAAATAACAATTACGTGAGAAGACTTAAGTATATTAGTCTTCATTCGCTCATATTTTTCTGGTTTAAATTTATCTTTAGATGTGTTTGTTTGATACCAATCAGCCTGAAAATTTGCTAATTTTTCCAAACCAGAATTACTAAAAACTTTGTACCTCCAGGGCTGAGTTAAACCATGATTGGGAGCCCAGTTAGCATTTTCTAATATTTGCCAAACAGTTTCATCATCAATCTTCTGACCGTTAAAAAGCCTAGGCTTAGTAGAACGACGAGAATGTATGAGTGTATTTAAGCGATCGATAAAAATAACCATATTTAATTAAGATAATTCCTTTTTAAATAGCTAAGATTATTAAAAGTAATTTTAACCAAGTAATTTCACTTTACTCATTAGAGTTTAATTTCTACTATTTATCCTTAGATCCTGAACTACAGTTAACTTTACAACTATTCATTAGCAAAAGGGTGTCGAAAAAAAATATTAAGGTTAAATTGTATATTGTGTAATTCTACAGTTATGCCAGTCAAGAACGGCTCTTTGGTCAACAGTAGAATTAACATATTCTTAAAATTTATCCATCAACGATCCTTCTCAGATTTAAATATAAATAGGGATACCTAAAATAGGGTGAACTGGATCGACATCTAAGCTAAAGACTAAAAATTAATACCTATGAAAGATACTTCCACTAAAGATAATAAAAAGCTCCTACTAATTGATGACGATCCAAATTTGATTTTATTAGTTAAAGACTATCTAGAGTTTAGAGGATACAACGTAGACACTGCTGAAAACGGTAGAGAAGCTTTAGAAATATTGGATGATGGCGTTCCTGACATGATCATCTGTGATGTAATGATGCCAGAAATGGATGGTTATTCTTTAGTCAAACATATTCGCGAAGAACCTACAACAAATAGAATACCTGTATTGTTTTTGTCAGCAAAAGGTCAAAGCCAAGATCGCGTCAGAGGTCTAAACGAAGGTGCTGATGTTTACATGAGCAAGCCTTTTGAACCAGAAGAATTAGTCGCTCAGGTAGAATCTTCCCTAAACCAAATCAAACGTTGGGAGCAAGGAAGACCAAAAGGTTTAGATGGCGCACCTACAATTCAAGTTCCTCATAATGTGGAATTAACTCCTACTGAATTGAAAGTAGTCCAACTAGTAGCTAAAGGTATGGCTAATCGTGAGATTGCTAAACAGCTAAATGTTAGTCAACGTACAATTGAAAGTCACGTTTCAAATATGTTGAACAAAACCAGTCTAAATAATCGTACAGAATTAGCTCGTTGGGCAATGGAAAGCAGTATGGCATAGGTATTTGGGGGAAAGTAACTAAAATTTCCCCGAAAAAACTTGCCCAAATGCAAAATGGTCTGTTATTATTATTTTCTAGTGCTGGCGTAGCTCAGTTGGTAGAGCAGCTGATTTGTAATCAGCCGGTCGCAGGTTCAAGTCCTGTTGCCAGCTTCTGAAAAGTAAAGCGTAAAATTGGCAAGCATGGTTGTACAATTGACAGTTGTATCCTGCTACACCCATTGTGATTGAACGTTATACACTGCCCGAAATGGGCGAAATTTGGACAGATAAATATAAACTTGAAACATGGCTACAGGTAGAAGTAGCCGTATGTGAGGCTCAAGCAGAATTAGGCTATATTCCTAGTGAAGCTGTAGATGAAATAAAAGCTAAAGCTGACTTTGACCCCCAGCGAGTATTAGAGATAGAAGCAGAAGTGCGTCATGACGTAATTGCTTTTTTGACTAACGTCAATGAATATGTGGGTGATGCAGGTAGATATATTCATTTAGGGTTAACTAGTTCAGATGTATTAGATACTGGTATTGCTTTGCAAATGGTAGTTAGCCTCAACCTGATTCTCGAACGACTAGAAGAACTAATTCAAGCAATTCGCTATCAAGCACAACAGCATCGTAATACCATAATGGTAGGTAGATCTCATGGCATTCATGCAGAGCCTATCACTTTTGGTTTCAAGCTTGCTGGTTGGTTAGCAGAAGTATTGCGCAATCGCGATCGCCTTGTAAGACTCCGTAAAGAGATTGCCGTAGGGAAAATTTCTGGTGCAGTGGGAACTTATGCCAATGTCGATCCACAAATAGAAGCGATCGCCTGTCAGAAACTTGGTTTAGAACCTGATTGTGCTTCGACTCAGGTGATTTCTCGCGATCGACATGCTGACTATGTGCAGCAATTGGCTTTGTTAACTGCATCTATCGAACGCTTTGCGGTTGAGATTCGCAACTTACAGCGTACAGATGTTTTGGAAGTTGAAGAATTTTTCTCCAAAAAACAAAAAGGTTCTTCGGCAATGCCCCATAAGCGCAATCCCATTCGTTCTGAAAGATTAACAGGAATGGCAAGAATTGTCCGTGGTAATGCCGTAGCAGCCTTAGAAAATGTCGCTTTGTGGCACGAACGAGATATATCTCATAGTTCTGTAGAACGAGTCATTTTGCCAGATAGCTGTATTTTGACTCACTTTATGCTCAAGGAAATTACTGGCTTGGTGAAAAACCTGCTGGTGTATCCTGAAAACATGAAGCGCAATATGAATGTCTATGGTGGAGTTATCTTTAGCCAAAGAGTTCTTTTAACTCTGGTTGAAAAAGGCATGAACCGAGAAGAGGCTTATAGTGTGGTGCAAGGGTGTGCTATGACTGCTTGGAACAAAACCGATGGAGATTTCCGCAAGCTGATTTCTCAAGATGAAACAGTGACCAAAACTTTATCATCAGAAGAAATAGATGCTTGCTTCGATCCTAATCATCATTTGAAAAACCTAGACGAAGTTTACCAACGTCTAGGTATTTAGAATAAGCGGAGGGAAAGCTCAAATAACCAGCTTTCTCTTGAGGTTTGATGTAGATTACCCTGGTGAAGATACAGCTTTTTTTAATTGGTATTTAACCAGGGTGCGATCAAGCAAATTTTTAATCAAAGGTTTAGCCAGAAGACTATCATCCTTAAACATACTAGCGGTTACGACATATTCTTGCTGTAGTTTCAAGCCAGCTTTTTCCATCACTCTGATAGATCCTTTATTCTCAATTAATGCCCAGGCGTTAATTTTATTAGCTTGTGTTTCGGCAAAACTTTTATCAATTAATGCTTTAGCAACTTCAGTGGTATAGCCTCTATTCCAACTTTGTTGACGAATACGATAACCTAACTCAACTGCATCTTTTTCGGCGAGATCCAATTGCTGTAATAACTCAAAATCAGCTTCAGGGCGTAAAAATATCCAGCCGAGAAACTCTTTACTTTGTTTTTCTACTATTGCCCAAAAACCCATACTTTTTGACTTATCGTAGTAACTCATGACATAAGGTAAGAATTCTTCTGCGATCGCTTTTGAACTAGTAGCAATTCCACCATTTATAAAACGCATTACTTCAGGATTGCGATCAATAGTTACTAAATTATCTAGGTCATCAAAAGTCAGCTGGCGCAAAATTAATCTAGGAGTTTCTAAAAAAATATTCATGGTTATAGTTAAATATATTTCTTAGGTTGTCAGTGAATTGAATTTATACTCATTACAAACGATCGCTTTTATCTGCTTTTCTCTAATTGCCCTTGCAGGAAATTCAGTTTTATGCAAACTGGCACTAGGGGAAAATAAGCTTGATGCTGCCAGCTTTACCATTATTCGTTTGCTGTCAGGAATGGTGATGTTACTGTTAACTTCACAAATATCCAGTGGAAAAAACAAAGCCTCTATCAAAAGAAATTGGATTTCTTCCTCTGCATTATTCTTATATGCGATTGCAAGCGAGACCTGCTCTTGCGCCTTTCGACGACGCGAGCTTCCTCGCTTTTTCCTATGCCTACATTTCTCTTTATACTAGTACTGATGTATTGATTTTATTTGGCGCGGTGCAAATCACCATGATTTTAGCCAGTCTAATTTTTGGTAATAAGCTTCACTTTTGCGAATGGGTCGGGATATTAACTGCATTTCTAGGGTTTGTTTATTTGGTTCAACCTAATTTAACTACTCCCTCTTTAAAAGGCTTTGTCTTGATGACTGTTTCTGGCATAGCCTGGGGAATTTATACCTTGAAAGGAAAAGACTCCAAACAACCAATCCATGATTCAGCTAGTAACTTTTTATATAGATAGGACTTACGCAAAAGAAAAATTTGATTGGAGCAGAGTAAACAAGTTAAGGTC
>CAKZYI010000168.1 GCA_937884735.1 uncultured Pleurocapsa sp. | reverse complement strand
GAGAACCGCTATATAAAGCTTAAAACATAAAAAAACATGTGAAAAAGATCGGTTTGAAACCTCTATTCCCATATTCTTTTGAAGTATCTTGCTAATTGTGTAAATTGTTATTGACCAGCACAAGGATCTACCCCAGCGCAGGGATTTACACCAGCGCAAGGATCTACTACCCCAGCGCAAGGATCTACTACACCAGCGCAGGGATCTACCTCTGTTGCTTCTCCGCCAGTTTGAGTTTCCCCCGCACAGGGAGTAGCACAAGAAGTAACCAAGCCTAAGCTCAAGACAGAAGCAGCAAACAAAGTGCCTAAATATTTAACCTTCATCAATTTCTCCTATGACAAACTGTAAAATTTGATTTTTTGACTACAGGCAATATTCAATTTGCTGTAGTTTAAAATTAACCTAACCAAACAGATGAAAATTTCCTGATAAGATTATGTCTTCTTTGCAGAAGCTTAATGAAAAGTTTGCATTTAGGATAACTAGATCGCTTTAATTAAAAATCAATACCCTAATTCACTAACGTCTTAATTATTGTTGGTAATTTTGACGGTATCTCCATCTTTCAAATAGGCTGCACCCCTTGAAACAATACGATCGCCTGATTGTAATCCTTTAACTACTTCCACTTTTTGAGTATCAATAACTTCACCCATTTCTACCGCTTGTGCTTTGACTGTATTGTCGTCTTGTACTACAAAAGCGATCGCTTTATTGCCTGATTGGGGTAGCAATGATTCAATCGGTACAGCTAATCCTGGGCTACTGTTGGTATTAATAGCTGCCCTCAAAAACATTCCTGGCTTGAGATTGTTATTGCTAGGCAAATCTACTTTTACTAGTGCTTGACGGGAAGCATCATCAATTGTGGGGTCAATTTCTCTAATTTCACCCGTTAACTCAAGATTACTGTTGGCGTTGGAGGTATTCTGAACTTTTTGTCCTGGTTGAATGCTGCCAATCAAAGTTTCGGGTACCTGTAGTCTCAATTCCAAACGTCCATTTTGAATGATAGAAAACAGCATTTGAGATGTTGAGGTGATTTGACCAATCTTTGCTTCGCGAGAGGCTATGATTCCACTTTTGGGAGCAACTATAGTTGTGTCTTCCAGTTGAGCTTCGATAGCTTGCAATCTACCCTGTGCTTGGATTAATTGTGCCTCACTCTGAGCAATAGTTTGACGGCGAGAGCCAGCTTTTAATTGTGCTAGTGCTTGCTGCGCCTCATTCAAATTGGCTTTTGCTCCTGCCAAATCTGAGCGAGCTACTTTTGCTTGATTTAAAACTTCATCAAAGCGATCGCGAGTAATTGCGCCCTCTTGTTGTAAACTACGGTTGCGCTCGACTCTCTTTTCCACTAATTCTAAATCTGATTCTGCTTCTACTACTGCCGATTTGGCATTGGCAACTCTAGCTTCAGCTTGAGCGACTTCTTCTACTCTACTCCCCGCCTCTAATTCATCCAGGGCTGCTTTTCTCTGTGCTACGGCTGCTGCTGCTTCTGTTTTTTGTGCCGTTAGAGCTTTGTTGTTTAGTCTTGCCAAGACTTCTCCTCGCTCTACATAATCTCCTCTTTCGGCAAAAATTTCCGTAATTTGCAATCCTGAAGCTTGAGACATGACTAGAATGCTTTCATAAGCCCTCACTGTTCCAGATGTATCTAAAGTACTATCTATGTTGCTGGTTTCTACTTGAATGGTAGTCACAGCTTGAGCAGGAATATTTGATTCGGCAACTTGCGCTGGGGGTGGCTCATTCTGATTGCTAGCAGTGGGAGTCAAAAACAAACGAGTTGCTCCTAGGGTTAGTAATGCTCCCAAACCAACTCCAATCAATAAACCCTTTTTGCCTAACAGTAACGATGATTTATTGGTGACATGGGAGACTTTAGCTAAATCTGAGTTCGATTTAGAGTCAGAGATTGCTAGTAGTTGAGCCGTCGCCAAATTACTGGCTTCTATGGGTTTGGGCTTAGGGTTTAACTCTTCTTGGGAATAATCTAAAAAACAAAATTGATTGCCTATTTCTGTAATATATAAGGCTTTTTCAGGAACCCAACTAGATTCTGTTTGGGGATAGGCTAATTCTAAAGAATCTTGACTTGATAAGGCTGCTTCTAGGAGAAGATTATCAAGTTCTCCCAAAGACTGATTAACTACTTGATTGTTTTCAGTTGAATCAAATCTTGCTGGCTGATGGTTGGCACTAGATTTTTGTTGCACAGGTGTTAAATAAAGTTGTGTTTTAATTAATAAATGTAATGTTTTGATTACTTCGATTAAACGAATTCTCTAAGCAGAAAAAAAGAGCTATTTTATGCTTTTACATATTGATAAAACTGAGAATTTTTGTTAAATAAAAAGATAGAAATAACATTTTAAAAACAGTAGGTGTTAGTCTTAAGACTATTGACTCTGTACGGAGTTTTAGTCGCCGAGATCTCAGAATTCGGAAAATATGGAATCACCATTAAATTGTACGAGTGCCAATTTTGAGCTATTGGCTTTAGCCAGGTTTCGCTCTCTAGTTGCTTTTTTGCCTCAAGATGCCGAAATTTTTCGCGAACCTTGGGGTCGTTCTACGGTATTGTGCATTGATTTTGCTAATTGTCCTCACCTGTTCAGTGTAGACCAAGAACAGGCGAGACTGTTGAGTAATGCGATCGCGAGCCTGGGTTTGACTACCTCAGTTATCTTTCGTATCGGCAGCAAAATCGTCGGCTGGAAAAAGCTTAAGACTTCTTAGAAACCTTTTTCTATCTAGCTTGAGAACATAAATTATCCAGCAGCCTTGAGCATGTGATAGGTGATTAATAGTTGAGTAAGTGCCAAAGGATAACTTTGCAGAGTTTCTCCTGTCGTGCCAACAATCTTGCCTAATTCTTGATTGCCTTCCAAGCTACAAAACTGTCCTAAATAAGGTACTTCGCTGCACATAATTTTTTCTAGCTCCCTTACTTGTTCCATGGTCGCCTTGCCATCAATTTCTAAAATATCAACAGGCTTGCCCATGTCACGGTCTAAACCCAAACGAATAGCATCTCCTAAATGATTGCCTTCAGAATTGAGAATAGTGCTTAAGTCTGGATGGGGAATTGTAGGACGCAAAATTAGGTTAGCGTTGAGTAAGAGGTTGTCCTCTTGATTTTCTGTACCTTTTGGGGGATAGAAACTGACAATCATATCCGACCATTTTCTTTGAGGACGAATGTAGGCTTCTGAATCGGTTTCCCTATTACTTAGCTGCTCTAGTACCTGTTCCTCGGTATAGCCCCTTTTACGAGTATCTCGCTTGATTTTCCAAGCATATCGTAATGATTCTGGCGGAGCTAGATAAGTAGTCACATCATAGCTATCTATCATTTTACGGGTGGAATATCCCAATAGACCTTCAACAATTACATATTTACGGGGTTCAATATATTCTGGCGGATCGAAAGCACCAGTACTGTGATTGTAGATAGGCTTGAGAATTGCCTGTCCTCCCCTAAGTAGAGCTAGATGCTGCTCGATAATATCCAAATAGTTACAGTCTGGATGAAGAGCAGAAATTTTCATCTCCGCCCTTTGAGCGCGGTCATAACGGTGATAGTCGTCAGTACAGATTACAGTAACGTTATCTTCGCCCAATACCTGAGCAATTCCCCTGGTTAAAGTTGTCTTACCTGCTGCACTATCGCCTACTATACAGAGAATAATAGGTCTGTCGTTCATATTTTTGCCTTCGATGGGAAAACTCGTCGCTCAAAAATAGGATAGATCGCAACCGTAACACTTGTATATAGCTTCTTAAGAAGTTAGGAATCGGCAGCTAGGGTAGAAAATAAGCGATCGCTACTAAAACCATATTAACCAAATAAAAGATACCAACTACTTGAGTTTCGCTCCAGCCACTAAGCTCAAAATGATGATGAATGGGTGCCATTTTAAATAGGCGTTTACCTTTGCCATCTGAATCTTTTGTCGCCTTATAATAGCCAACCTGAGCAATCACAGAAAGGGATTCAATAAAGAAAATACCGCTCACGACAAATAACGCCCAAAGATTGCCGCTACTGAGTCCTACCGCTGCTAATGCACCGCCCAAAGCCAACGAACCTGTATCTCCCATGAATACCTGTGCCGGATAGGCATTGTACCAGAGGAATCCC
>CAKZYI010000167.1 GCA_937884735.1 uncultured Pleurocapsa sp. | reverse complement strand
TATGTATCGGGACTGGGAATTAAAGATAATCCAGATCGAGAAACTTTTGACTTTGCTGTTGAAGATGATTCCTGGATAGCAAAATTTGACAGCGGTGGTAATCAGCAATGGCTGACTCCGATTGATACTCCATTTTTTAATGAAAATTACGATGTTGCCGTCGATGCATCAGGTGATTCCTACGCGGTAGGATGGACTCAAGGTTTGGTCGAGGAGTCAGACCCATCGCGAGAACTCTTAAAATACGATGTCTGGATTTCTAAACAAAATACCGATGGTCAGATAGAGTGGATTCAACAGCTAGGTAGTGCCGATGAAGGTTTGGAATTTGCCTGGGGCGTAGATACAGATAGCGAGGGTAATATTTATGTTACAGGATGGACTACAGGCGCATTAGGAACTAGGGATAAAGAATTTGAAAAGTCCGAGTCCTACGATGTCTTTCTGGCTAAATTTGCACCAGAGATAGACCAGGATGGGAACTCTTTATTATGGGCAAAACAAATTGGCTCTGAAGGCGATGATGGGATGTTTTTCTCTGACCTGCATGTTGATGCTCAAGATAATATCTTCTTGACTGGGTATACCAACGATAAGTTAGGGAAGGGCGAAAAAGATGAAGATGCCTCTAGCGCTTGGGTTGGAAAATTTGATACCGAGGGCAACAATGATTGGATTCAGCAGTTTGGCAGTAAAGAAAGTCTCGATTATGGAACCGATCTTAGTGCTGACGGCAACGGGAATCTTTACGTTACTGGATATACCGAAGCATTTTTAGGTAGTAATAATAGCGGAGCAAATGGCGCAGCTGTCGATGCTTGGCTAGCTAAGTTGGACGTAGAAGAAGGAAAACTACAAGAATTTACTGGCAATTCAGATGGTTTTGTAAGTATTGCCGATCCCAGTCAAATTGCTACTTCTGATATCACCGACCAACTGGTTGTCAACGAGCAGTTACCCGATGGTGATAATCAAATTAATCCTACTGACGGTCTCGAAACTAACGTTGATGAAGTAGATAATGAGCAGATAAATTCTAACCTAGGCAGCCCATTCGATCCAACAGGGTCAAACTCTTTTGGGTCGGCTTTAGTTGAATTTTTGGGTGAGGATTCGACAACTCTTTCTGGAGAAGTTGAAGACCTTAAAATTGAGGGAACTGATGGGGATGATAATCTTTCTGGAGGCGCAGGCGACGACGAAATGAAGGGTGAAGATGGCAATGATAACCTTTTCGGCGGCGCAGGGGATGACAAATTAGAGGGCAAAGATGGAAACGACACCATTATTGGTGGTACTGGCAATGATGAGCTTAAAGGCGGTGACGGAATTGATGAAATAATTGGCGTAGACACCATAAACGGCGTAACTGGACTGGGACTTGGTGAAATAGACAAGCTAAAGGGAGAAAAAGATAGCGATCGCTTTGTTCTTGGTGATTCTACACAAGCCTACTATGGGGGTCAAGGGAATCTAGATTATGGATTAATCGATGACTTTGATCTAGACGAATCGGACACAATCCAGCTTTCTGGCAATGCCAATGATTACAGTTTGGCAACTGATGTAGCTGATTTACCAAAAGGAACAGCTATCTTTTTAGGAGCAAACCAAGAAGAATTGATTGGCGTTGTTAAAGATGCAGAGGATCTGACCCTTACTAATACTAGCGTATTTAGCTATGTCTAGAAACATGACTTGCGTTAATAAACGGCTTCGCCGTAGCTATTAGCTACTTAAGCTGTTCGTCATTTAAACTGCATATTGTTTAATCAGAAAAAGCGCAGTTGAACTTTCTCCTCGTCCCCCTTTCTCCTAGTCTCCCCGTCAACTATATGCCTTAGTACGGGTTAAATAGAGTCTTACACTCAGTAACGCTTTTAACCGTCATACAAAGGAACCAAAGCTAAAGGCTAAAGGCTAAAAGCTTTTTAATAAATATATGTATCATTGTTACTCGGCATACATTTTTTATGCATAAAGCTTGTTATGTTAAGGACAGTTTTCATATCTAACCAAATAATTTGGCGAATTTGAATACGGTATTTCAATACTGGTTTAAATAAATCGATCGCGAGCTATTCCCGATTTTAAAGACGAAAAAACTTGGCAAATACCTTAGTTACTTAGAAAAGCAATTTTTCCGAAACCAACCTGAAATTGCTACCAAAAATATTAGAAATTTCAGCTAAAGGGAAAACAATTAAAAGCTAATGAAAAAAAAGATTTTAGAAGTCCAAGACGATCGAGATTCTCAATTGATGAGTGTAGAAGATATTCAAGATTGGCTAGCATCCCAAATTGCCGAACAGTTGGGTGTTGAGTCTGATGAAATCGATATTCGAGTGCCTTTCGACAGCTACGGCTTAGATTCGGTGCAAACAATGAGTATTGCTAACCAAGGAAAACAATATTATGGTCTGCAACTATCTCCCCTGGTTATTTGGAATTATCCTAATATCGAGTCCCTGTCTCGGTATTTAGCTGAAAAATTAAAAGCTTCAGAAAGAGAAGTCCTAGAACTTTGAGCTAAAACTATGCACGTATCAGAACTTTTAACCGATCTCAATCGACAAGGCGTTCAATTGTGGAGCGATCGCGATAAACTAAAAATTAATGCTCCCAAAGGAACTCTGACACCCCAACTTCGGGCAAATTTAATCGCTCGAAAAACAGAAATCATCTCTTTTTAGCGCGAAGATAACGATTGTGTATGCCCCACTTCTACAGGACTCAGTTTACAGACCATTGGTCGTTTAATCGGGGGGGTTTCTCCTAGTTCTTCCCTAAATTTTAAATCGCCGATTATTGAACCTCAAGTAATGGCAAAGCATCTCAAAGTCACTTTGAGACCATTACCACCAGAATTTAGCTATGAAGCAGTTTTGAAGTTTCGAGCCGACTTAGAATCAAGGCTGCAAAACTACGGCGTGCAAATAATTCCTTGGTCGCGAGCAACCAGAGACTTTGCTTATGAAATTTCGCTCCCTTTAACTAAGTGGAAAAAAACTATTAAAACCAGGGTAGTTCAACCCGATATTAGTGCCGTAATTGATGTCAACAGACCGATTAATCGGTTTAAAAGTTTTGTTGCCGAAAAAATATATCAAATTTATTCTGGGTTTTTCTTAAGAGATGGCAAAAAAACGATCGCGACAATTACTAAACTTATTGCCTGGGCGGAAGACCATACCATTCAACGGCTAGAAGATCCGACAGCTACCCAAGTAATTATGTTGACAGAATTAGATCGAGATTTTGTTGACTCAAAAATTCCCTATCAAACAAAAATTGCTCTGGGGATTAATACTTTAGTTAAAACCTTTTCTGAAATCGCGATCGGGGTGTCTGACAGCAATATTTCGATTTTGAATATGAATCTTTCTGATTCACTTTTTCCCAGAGATGAATTAGACCGCTTTGTGTTTCAATCCTTAATTCCCAAAATTTATGTACCGATCGCTCCTTTGCCTCTAAGTCGTTTTGAAACAGGTAAATACGATCCGCAAAAATCGCTTTATGCCAATAAATTACTGCGATTAAGCCGAGAATTAGCCACAACGGGATTATTTCCTTCTGGTTTTAAACTCGGTGAGGTAATTAAGCGGCAATCCCATCGAGACATCGTAGACTCGATTGTCAATGGTAGAACTGGTGTTTCTTACGGTTTTGTAGCTTACGCAGAACCACCCCAATATATTGGCGATCGCGAAATAAGCTCAAGTCAGTGGGAAACTTTATCTCCTATAGCAGGATTTAGTAGCCAAGAAGTACGTCAAAACCAGGCGGGCAGACGCTATTTGAAAACCAAGGTTCAGGAAGAATACGTTTATAAACAAATTCCCGATATTTGGCTGGTGTGTTCGCGATCGGGTGCTAATAAAACAGATTTAAGCCTGGATAAGGACATTCTCAGATTGGGTTTAAAAAACAACCTACAGCTTCAATTACCAGCAGGAATCGACCCCAAGCAAGT
>CAKZYI010000166.1 GCA_937884735.1 uncultured Pleurocapsa sp. | reverse complement strand
GTTGTCTGTTGAAGTCTGGGAATCAAATGCATGTTTGAGAGTTGAGATATGTTAAGAATGTTTTTATTTAGTTTAACGCTCCTGTTAATGACACGCCCTAATTACTGACCAAAAATAAAATTATCGGCAAAGTAATAAAACTCATCAAAGTAGAAGCAACAATAGCTTTGGCTACCAAATCTTTATCCCCACCAAATTCGCTCACAATAATATAAGAATTTACCGCAGTGGGCATGGCACTTTGCAATACCAATACTTGTAAATCTAAGATTTCTAGCTGCAATAATCGACCAATGCCATAAGCAATGCCAGGAGCAACGATTAAACGAGCAAGGGCAAATATCAATTCCTTAATTCTGGGTTTAAAACTAGTTTGTGATAGCTGAATACCTAAAACTATTAGTGCAATGGGGATTGCTGCTGCACCCAACTGTTGAATGCCTTGATCCAATTCCCAAGGGAGCTTAATCGTTAATAGACGTAGACTGATACCAAATAACATCGCCCAGATTAAAGGCAATTTAAACGTTAATTTTAAGCCTTGAAAAACATCTTTTCCTTTAATGATTGCTGGACCAAAACAAAACATCAAAAAACTTGAGCCAAGCATATAAATAATAGCTCGATCTAATCCTGCTGTTCCCAAAGCAAAAGTTACCACTGGTAAGCCCATATTGCCGTTGTTGGGAAACATAACAATGGCAGTCATAGTCCGACTCAAAGAAGGAGTCAGTCTAAATAGCTTAGCAACTAACCAAACCATGACATAAAGTGCTGTCGAGGTTAGAACAAAGCCAATTAATAATTTGCTAGAGCTGGCAAAGGGTAACTGAGTACGATACAAACTATCTACTACCAAAGCAGGAGACAAGATGTATAAAACCAACTGAGCCAAAGTAGAACGCTCCAGAGAAAAGAAACGCCCCACAATAAAGCCAATCAAGATAATTAAGCCAACAGGCAACACAGCAGGAAGTAAAGTTGTCATAAATGGCTCAATTTAAGCTATTAAATAATTTTATATTTATCTTTATCTATCAGAATCAATTAAATTCTAAAATTTATTTCTGAAAGTGCTTGTTTGGTATATCTGTCAAGGGATTTAATAATTTCTTTAGGGTTGCTCTGCCATATGATTCTCCCCAGAGGGGATTTTATTTTGTTATGGTATTTGTAACAATTAGAAACATTTTCCTTCCCATTGATGCGTATGGTTGCTACATATCCGATTAAACCAAAAGCACAGGACACTACTTATCTTAGGAGTGTCTGGGAAACTATTAACTATATTAGTTGTCCCTATTCCTTCAATTTTCACATGCACACTACAGCTTCTGATGGTAAATTAAAACCATCAAGTTTGGTGCAGCAAGCGATCGCTATTGGACTCCAAGGTTTTGCTATTACCGATCACCACAGTGTAAATGGCTACAGAGAAGCAGAACAATACTTAGCTCAGTTGAGCGAGAAAGATTCGACTGGACACATACCTCATTTGTGGACGGGAGTAGAAATTACCTCCAGGTTACTAGATGTAGAAGTTCATATTTTGGGTTATGGGTTCGATCCCGAACATCCATCTATCAGTTCTTATTTAGAAGGCGATAAGCCCGAAGGAGAACGTGCTGCTGCCAAAAGAGTTATCAAAAGCATCAAAGAAGCAGGAGGATTGGTTGTGCTAGCCCATCCCGAACGCTATCGCCGCTCTAGCAATCAGCTAATTCCTGCGGTAGCCGACCTTGGCATTGATGGGTTAGAAACTTATTATGCTTACAATAATCCTAAAATTTGGCAGCCTAGTCCAAGACGAACCAAGAAAGTTCAAGAGTTTGCTGAAAAATATGGTCTTTATAGCACCTGTGGAACAGACACTCATGGATTGAATCTACTACAGCGAATATAATTGGGAATTATCTAAAATTCTCGATCTGTGAGAATCTCATAACCATCTTTAGTATCTAATACCGTATGCTCAAACAGAGCTGATAAATTATTATCAACAGTAACT
>CAKZYI010000165.1 GCA_937884735.1 uncultured Pleurocapsa sp. | reverse complement strand
GCGCAATTTGAGGTAGCTGATTCCACAAAAGCTGGGCAATACAAGGAGGATCGGTAACAGCAGGATGACGAAATGCCAACATAAATCTTGTCTTTCCCTGCTGAAATTGACGATATAGTTCGATTAATTCTGATGGATTGTCAACCTTGACATCAACAATATCGTGGTTGTACCGCAACCAATATGGTAATATCCCCTTTGCTACCTTCCATACAAGAGGATTATAGGCTGGCGGTATAAATTCCAGAGAGGGTTGAGCTTGGGTCATGTCATTTATGATTTACCATTTAGTCTTTCTTATTCATAACATCAATACCTTGAAACAGCATAAATAAACCGCTGATTACAATCAATAGTGCAATTCCACCAAATAATAAGTCTGTCCAATTACCACTTTCCATTTTTTGTATTCGATTCTAATATAAAATACCAGTGATATTATCCACTGTTTGCTGGCACTTTTAATCAATAATGTTTCGAGTTATAACTCCTGGTTTCGATGAAAAATACGAGCGATGGACAGATGCTTTAAATCAATCCAATTCTTAGATACCTAGTTGTAAAGGATTATTTAAAGATATTAGAATTTACTATGGTGAGAATCTAATTTGGCTTTATAGTCGTTCTCATAAGTATCCTCAGTATATTGGTGCAGGAATCTATGATAAATTAGCCAAATTATTTATAACAGAAGCAATGGAAGAAGAAGCAAATCAAAATTCTTCAACAGAATAGTTGAAATTAAATTATTTTGTTATTGCAAGTAGCTTAAATTATTCGGTATAGAGTAATAGGAAATCTAAAATAAGATAAAAGTAATGCGCTGATATAGCAGAAAAGTAAAATATTGGCTTTTTTGCGATCGCTTTTAATTCGGTACGCTTTTCGCGTTTTTGAATAAATTTTTCTGACGGTTTTACCCACAACATCCTGTTTAAGAATTACGTTGTAGTAGATGTAAAGAATATTATAAATAATAAATATCAAATTAATAATGCTTATTGGGTGATAAACAAAGTTAAAATTGAAGCTATAAAATATGCAATCTTTTGCTGAAGAATTAAGCAGACATTTAATTGGAGTAAGAAGAGTTAGCTTAATACTAATTAGTAATGCGATCGCAACTATGGGAGCATAGCAAAAATATAAGTTATTAATTGCCTTTTCTAATTTTGACACCATTGTCAAATTCACTTTTTAGTTTTAATAATTAATACTAAAATCTTTGCATGAATACTGATGACTAAATTTATTGTTTGTATTAAGAGATAAGATTATATTTATCGAATATATGTCTAGCACAAAAAAAAGCTAGGCAATAAAAGCTATTTTACTTGTTTGTTTGAAATCAAAAAGACTATTCGCAATCCAATTACAAATAGTCTTTATTTGAGCTTTGATTTCCTACTAGTTAGATCGCTTTACCTAACAGTAAAAGACTTTGCTGCAACTTCAAAACTGTCTTTAACATTATCCCAACGTCTTTCAGGAGTAGATAAACTAAAAGTAAAAATCTTACCTCTGCTTACTGCTACGCTGGCAATATTATGTCTTTCTTCTTGATCTGGTAAATTTTCTTCATACTCTAAAAGATAATAAGTTTTATCCTTACCTTCGCGAGATTCTGCACGCAAGAATTCCGCTTCTACATCAGAGTTAGGGGTTTTATTGATTGCTTTTAGCAAACGATATCCTACCTCTGAAGGAGTTCCCAAATCCTCTAAAGTTTTACCATCAGGAACTTCGTTAATAATCACACTTAGGTTTTCTGTTCTTTCAACTAAATCGCGGAACACTACATCAACGCTTCTTCTAGCAGATGTTCCCAAATTAACGGGAATCCAACCATTAGGATATAAAAACTCATATCCCTTACTAGTGTTGACATAGCTTTGTAATCCGCTCACGCCAGCAGAGCAACTTGAGATGGTCAAACTTAATATAATCAATAATCCAGCAAATAGGGACTTGAACATTTTTATTTTATTACCTCTATAAATTTAAGTTTTCAATGATGATTATTTTCCATAGTTATTGTCTCATGAGCTTGAGATAGACTTTAAGCCAAATAAATACCCCGTGCTGGAAATATAAAAACACGGGGTAAAATTACCAAAAAGTGTAGTTGAAAAGATTTAGCTAGCACTTGAAGCATAAACTGCAACAGCCATCACTCCGCCCAAAAGTACAACTGCTAAGGCACCGAAAACTACATAGTTCTTTTTTTCTTTAGATGTAGGCTCATCTGCTGTATACATTTGAGGCTCCCTGGCAAAATTATTTAGGATACCGCCTTCTTCTTCTGTGTAGGGCATAAATCTTGTTTTCCTCTTATTTTTATTTATAAACTTTCATAAATAGTAATCTTATTTATCCTATTGCACAACAAAGCTTTACATTTTAGTTTGGCTAAAATGATAGCCGATATTATCTAGAGCCAATCTGTAACTTGATTTTGGTGTCGTCAGAAGTTGCAGAAATTTCTTGATAAGAAAGCTTTAAGAACATACTAGGCTTGAGAAAAACAGAACCAGAGGCGATCAAGCCACTACCATAAGAACTAGTACCGTAACCCAAATTGACTGACCACAAATGCTTATTGGCAGTAATTTTTTCACCTGACTGTAATTTATTTCCCCACACCAAAAAAGGATGTTTATTGTGCTTGGCTTCACTTTCATATTTTACAAAAGCCGAACATTGAAAACCAAAGGTATCGGACTTGACCAAATCAAGATCGATTTCCGAAGTACTTTTTTCTTTAGTGCTTTTGTGAGTAAACTTTAAACCGCCTATATTGGACTTTAGTTTCCACTGTAGATTGTTATTGTTATCTAAAGCTGCCTTAGCTGAAATCGACATATAGTCGCTGTGTACCGCTACTTTGATACCAGTACTAAACTTATCTTTCTTAAGATCTCCATCTGCTACTAAAGTTAATCCTGAAAAAATATTCCAACTAGCATCAAATTTATCTTTGTCTTTATCGTGATAATAATTGAGGACAAAATTTTCTACAGGTTTAAAACGTACATGAGAACGAAAATCTAGCCCAGACTCTTTTGCCAGTAAAGAAACAGTAGTTTTCAGGGGGAAACTTTGGCTGTTATAGGTAAGTTGTGTAAAACCAACTAAGAAGTCTTCGTAAACAAATCCAACCCCCATAGTAAAGTCTTCCACCACTCCATGG
>CAKZYI010000164.1 GCA_937884735.1 uncultured Pleurocapsa sp. | reverse complement strand
CAAATATCAAAATACTATAGATTGTTAATTATTGCATCAAGCACAAGCGATCGCTATCCCCACGCCCCAGAAATGCCTCCTACACCCATGGTTAATCCTCGTATTTTGAATCATAGTATAGAAACAGCTAAAGACTGGGAAGGATGTTTGAGTGTTCCTAATGTTAGGGGATTGGTGCCAAGATACAAAAAAATAGAAGTTGAATACACCACCAGAGAAGGCGAAACAAAACAAGAAATATTAACTGACTTCGTGGCGCGTATTTTTCAGCACGAACTCGATCATCTTGATGGCATAGTATTTACAGATCGAATTAAAAATAAAGCGGACTTATATACAGAAGAACAATATCAGCAGATTATCAATAAATAATATGTAGGGATGTAGGTTGGCTAAAGTGGTGGGCAGCAATGAGCAATTCTTGTCACGATTATTTGCTGGTATTGTTTACTCAGCCTACAGGCGATCGCTAACGGAGACTTTGAAATCTCTGACACAACTACCGATAGTTTTGCCTAGGATACTTGCGGTATGAACTCAATTATTGCGATGGTATGGTATTTACTGACCGAATTGAATCTAAGACGGATTTATATACAGAATTAGAATATCAATTGGCAATGGACAAAGGACAAAGGACAAAGGACAATTAGTTAGCCGTTGGTTTTAATCTTGATTATCAAATGAAGAGAGTAATCGGTGTCGATGTGGGTGGTAGTGCTATCAAGATGGGAGTATTTATCGAAGATGGCACTTGTTTAAAGTCAATTTCGTTACCCACTCCCCAACCTGCTAATCCTGAGCCTGTGGTAAATGCGATCGCTTTAGGAGTAAAGCAGCTTCAACAAGAGTATAACTGCCAGGCGATCGGTCTTGGTATGCCTGGACCTACAGATAGTAGTAGGCGTATTGCCAAAAAATCTATTAATCTTCCTGGTTGGGATGATGTCCCTGTTGCTGACTGGCTAGAAGCTCACACAAAATTATCTACTGTACTAGAAAATGATGCTAACTGTGCTGCCATAGGTGAGGCTTGGTTGGGTGCAGGAAAAAGATTTCAAGACTTTATTCTCTTAACTTTGGGTACGGGAGTTGGAGGAGGAATTTTTATTAATGGTCAATTATTTACTGGTCGTTTGGGTGCAGCAGGAGAATTAGGCTTAATTACATTAAATTCTGATGGTTTGCCCTGCCGTAGTGGAAATCACGGCTCTTTAGAACAATATGCCTCTATTGGTGCAGTTTTAAGAATGACAGAACAAAAGCCAGCGGAGATGGGAAAATTAGCCCAGGGAGGAGATGTGGGCGCAATTGAATTTTGGCAAAATTATGGCAAGATTTTAGGTGCAGGACTTGCTAGTCTGATTTATGTGCTTACTCCTGAAGCTGATATTATTGGCGGTGGTATTAGTGCCAGCTCACAGTTTTTCTTACCCAGCACAAAGGCAGAGATTGAAAAGCGAGTTGTATCTCCTTCCCGTGAAGGCGTACAGTTGCTTACTGCTGAATTATGTAACAAGGCGGGTATGTTGGGTGCTGCCAAATTAGTTTGGAATGAACAGGATAAGATTTCATCTGTATAATTATTTAAAGATATGTGAGAGAATTCCCCACGCTTCTAAAGGTGGGGATGAATCGAACCGCCGACAAGCGTTAATAAAACTTTTTTGATTCATTGTTTTGTTTGTAGTATTGTTTTTTTGTTGCTACATAGCTAGGCTGTAAATGCCGTGTAGTTCTTAGAAGTGTGCTGGGTATTCGCTATCGATCTCAATCATAAGAAAACCTCTGTGTCACTGATGTAAAAGCAAATCCATACATACGTTAGTCCAATAAATGGCTTAATATTCAAGATCAAGTAGAAGAAAGTAAACCATACATACTTATTACTCAACTGCTAGCTTGATAGATTCTAGTAAATCCAGCGGCAGGTTAAATTGATTCAACTGCCATTTCTCTTTTTCAGGATGTTCGAGATCGTAGCCATGATAATCTGTTCCCCCTGTCATCTATATATCATATTGCTGACAAAGTGCTGTTAGATGATTGACTTTATTATTGCCATGATGGGGATGAAAAACCTCAATACCCATTAACCCTGCTTCTACTAAAACAGGTAATACTTCCTCAACTTTTCCGCCACGAAATAGATAGGGATGCGCCCAAACTGGTACACCACCACAAGAGCGAATTAACCCAATTCCTTCTTCTGCGCTAAATTTTTCGTAATGAACATAGGCTGGCTTGTCTTCTCCAATAAAACGTTCAAAAGCTTCTTGAGAAGAATTAACATAGCCCGCTTTTACCATTGCACTAGCAATGTGCGGACGACCCAAAGCCATATTGCCTTCTGTACCAGTTAATTTTAATGGATAACCCATTGATGCTAGATTATCGACCATTTTCTTTGCCCGACGCTTTCTTCCTGCTAAACGCTCGTTTAAAGGCTTTTCGATTATATTTCTTTTGCGATATTAACCCAAAATATGATTCTATCGCCCTGTATATACCGTACTTATTACTACTCCTGGGACAATTTCCATTTTATGGGGAATAGCTGCTGCGATCGCTTCATTCCAGCCATGTAAAGTATCGTGATCGGTAATTGCCAAGGCTTTAACCCCTGCATTAGCTGCTCTTTCGACTAACTGTTGAGGAGTCAAAATTCCGTCTGAATAGGTAGTGTGGGTATGAAGTTCGATCATTAAAAGCTACTTAGAGTAAGTTTGTTGGGATTTAATAGCTCAGACAAAATTAATTTCACCATAGTTGCAAGATAGACAAAAGTTAAAACTGTCCTAACTGATATCAAATCCTAGCTAAAAAATATCTGCAGGATCGGCTGCGCTTAATTTTTTGACTGCTACCCCACCTGAAACACAACACATAATCACAGTCAGAATCAATACTGTGGTTGCGCGGCTTCCTGTCATAGCTAAAGGTAAAGCAGTTGCACCTGCTGCCAGACTATATAAGCCTGTAGCGATCAAATAACCAGGAAGAAAACCCAATACAGCTAGAATTATGGCTTCTTGAAACACCAAAATGACAAAATAACGATCTTTGTATCCCATTGCTTTAAGGGTGGCATATTCGGGTAAATGATTTGCCACATCAGTATAAAGAATCTGATAAACAATTACTATTCCCACCACAAAACCGATCGCTGTTCCCACTAAAGATAAAACCACTGGCAGTAGCACTATGACAATAGGCTATTTATAATAGAATAAACTCTTCCTTATTAAATATTTCTACATCTTTGGGCAACTTTGCTTGAAGAGTAGCTTTTGCCTGTTCGATATTTGCCCCAGGCTTGAGATTAATAACTCCCACATCGATTAATCCCTTTTGGCGATCGGGAAATAAACGTAAAAAGTTAGTATCACTGGTCAAAATATTGCCATCAGCAGCGAAAGAAGCACCCATAGTAAACAGCCCCTTTACCTTTACGTTGCGCGATGAAACTTCTGTTGCTACTGCACCATTTTTTTGCAGCAGATCGGGTATTTCGCCAAACTCGGCACGAGAGCGATCGTCAAATAAAATTACATCAGGCAGCTTTATCTGGTCGATATTTTCTTCAATACCAGGAAAATCAATGGGATTTTGAGCGGGATTAAAAGCGATCGCTAAAATAGATCTTGTATTACGTTAGACAGGATTGTTCAAAGAGCCATAATCTAGATAGATAGATGCAACTGATTCTACTTCTTCCACCGCTGCTGATTCATATAAACGCCTTTGGGAAAAAGGCTCGGTAAAGCCTAAAGCATCAGATTGAGGACTCATGAGGAATAGATCTCCTCGAACAGCCTTGTGGAAGGTGACGCTACTATCGAACAAAGCTGCTTGAAAACCAAGCTGAATAAACATCAACATATCAGCAAAACCAATCCCCGCCAAGGCAATCAATAAACGGGATTTTTCATGACTTAACTGTAACCAAGACAAGGGAGTTTTCATAATTATATGCTTTATGGTTGCGGTATCCTTGAGTTTCTGATTGCTTATTAGTTGGTGAGCAAAAACAAAAGAATCGAGTATTAAATCAGAAAAAGTAAACTTATTTTTTGCCCACCCTACAATTACTAATTATTTATTTTCACTATTGCTTTAGAATTAGTCAGATGAGATACGCGGCTGCTTGTCTCAGCATCGAGATAGATTTTTACTTCTACGACTCTACTATCAACATCCGCAGCGGGATCAGTGCTTAGAACATCCTGTTTGCCTATCTTTAAACCGATTTGACTTACTTTTCCTGTAATTTCTCCGTCAAAAGATCCTGTTTCGCTTTTAATAGTTGCAGTTTGACCGACATTTACTCTGCCAATATCACTTTCATATACTTCGGCAACTACCATCATTGCTTCAGTTTGAGCAAACTCGACTACCCCATCTTCTCCAACTACTTCCCCAGGATAGGCATTAATTTTAATAATTTGTCCGTCCATGGGTGCTTTGACACTAGTAAGCTCTAAATCTTCTTCTGCTTGACGCAAACTTGCGATCGCTCTATCTACTCCTGCCTGTGCTTTGATTACGTCTACCTGTCTTACTTCCCCTACGCTATCTAAAGTAGCCTCTGCGGCTATTACTTGTTTTTGTAAAGTATTTTTATTCTGTCTGGCTACTGCTTGAGCCTGATTGATCTGCTGCTGTAGAGTATCTATAGTACTCTTATAGCTAGCTTGCGCCTCTGCAAAGGCATTTTTAGTTGTGTCTACAGCTAAACTGCGAGTATCCAAATCAGAATCTGATATTACCCCTTCTTGGGCTAATGCTTGATAACGTTGGAAAGCACTTTCTGCATTGCGAAGTTCGGCTTTAAGGCGATCGCTCATTGCTTGTTTTTCAGCAGTTTCATTTTGTAGCTGTGCCTGTAGGCGAGCGACTTCTGCTCGATCGACTAGGATTTCTTCTGTTAATTCAGCTTTTACTCGCTGCAAATTAGCTGTTTGAGCATTAATATCTCCTAGTTTTGCCCCCGCTTTAACAATTGCCAAATCTGCTTCAGCCACTTTTACTTCTTGACGTGCCAATTCTAGAGCGGCGTTTGCTCGTTTGTAGTTGTCTAGTAAGGCAACGGTTTGTCCTTCCCTAATGCGATCGCCTTCTTCTACTAGTAATTTAGCTATTTTTGCTCCTCCTAAATCTGGAGAGGGTGAAAGCTTAATCATTTTTCCTTGGGGTTCTATTCTTCCCAAAGCTGTAACCGCATTTATCGGTTGGGGTTTTATGGTTTCTATCTCTTCTTTGGTGGCTGTTTGATTCACACTATAAATAGTTGTTACACCAGCAAGTGCCAAACCCGTCATACACAAAGCAATAATGAGTTTATTATTTAACGGTATTTTGTGTAATTTATCCATGGTTTTATAGCAATTATCAATAGTTAAATTGTTTTTTTATTACTGTCTATTCGTGACTTCTTTCTCGAACGGGAGACAATAATAAACTGATTAAAAAATAGCCAAAATCTTTCATACTTAAATCAAATTCTTTGTCCCTTTCTTTACGCTCCCAATAACCCATAAAGGCAAAATAACCTATTTCTGCTTTGTGTCTTGCTTCTGCTTCACTAAAACCATAGTCTTGCAATATTTTATTGAGATACTCAACTCTTGTTGTCTCTACCAAACGTACTCTTTGTTGCACCGATGGCTCTTGATTTGCCCAAATAAAAATTGCTGTTTCAGGATCTGGCAGATTGCACAATTCGTCTGCCAGAATAAACAATTTAATTAACTGCTGTTTGGGCGTAGGTTCTTTTTGTGATTCTTCAATTAGCCAGAAAGTTTCATTTTCCCAACGCTGTAAAATTTCTTCTAGCAGTTCTTTACGGTTCTTAAAATGCCAATAAAAACTACCTTTGCTCACTTGCAGTTGACGAGCTATCACTTCTACTTTTACGGCTGCAACTCCTTTGTTTGCCATAAGTTTCCACCCTGCATCAATCCAATCTGTCTTTGTAAGAGCCAATTACTTCTATCCATACGGTAACGTATGTTTTTATTTTATGCCACGAGAACATAGATAGTCAATACGGAAGCGTATGTTTGGTGATTGTGGAAATGTAAATATTAATCAAAATAAGTAGATTCAACTGTTTTTGCTGTAGTTATTGGTCTTCTAGGCTGTTAAACTGGCTTATTTGAATTTTCTTTTAATTTCAAAACAACTAATAAAGAATAAAGCGATCGCCAGAGGGAATAAAAAGCGGATCGCACGATAAACTAATAACGAGCTTAAAATGTCTGGAACGAGCAAAGTTTTGGGTAGCAAAAAAATAATAACTGTTTCAAATACTCCTAATCCTCCAGGAATATTGCTCATAATTGAAGCAGCCATTGCTAATAGATAAATATTAAAAAAATTGAGATAAGACTTATGAAGATTGTCGGGTATTTGAGAATATAGTACTGCCGCTGCCACTGCCCAATCTAAGGAAAAAATAATAATTTGAGCTAAAGATACGGTAAGCTTGGGAAAATAAAATATTCTGTTTTTGATTTTTATTGCTTTTCTTTGGCGACAAAAATACAAATAAATCCCCGTTAAGCTCAAAGCAATAATTCCCATACAGCGAATTATGATTAAATCTAGATTTAGAGGATTGGGTAACTCTAATGGATTAACTAAAAAAGTGATCCCCGTAAGAGTGAGTAATCCTAACCAAAAAGTTATATTGCCCAAAGCAATAATTCTGGCAATGTATTTTGCAGGTACGCCCCATAGAGAATAAAAACGATAGCGAATTCCCCCGCCAATTAGTAAGGTAAACCCCGTAGTATTACTAATAGCGTAGGTAATAAAAGTAGTAAACAAAATACGCTTGACATGCAAACGATATTTTAACCAGTGAAAAGCAATCAAATCATAGCTGCTAATAATAAAGCAACCAACAACAGTGAACCCCAAAGCAAAAAAAAGCTGGCGATCGCTAATTAAAGATAAACTAGATAAAATATCCTCTAGGTTATAGCGTCCTAATTCCTGGTTGAGAATATATAAAGAAAAAGCTAACAAACAAAGTCCAAGAGTGGGATAAAGCCAACGAGTTAGGCGATCGCGATTCATCAAATTATCTAGTTATTCATCGATCAGATCGGGATAATTGGTAAAAATACCATCTACCCCTAATTGTCTCATTTTCTTAATATCTTTGGGATAATTGACTGTGTATACCCACGCCTGTAAATTTTCCTGGTGTGCGGCAGTAACTAATTCGGAACTAACATAATCTAAACCACTAATAACCAGATCTGCTGCCAATTTTTTGGCTATTTCTATATATCCCCAAGGCAAACCATAGATTAGTATTCCTATTTTAATATTGGGTTGGATTGCTTTAACTAAATTTAATTCATAATGATTAAAAGAAGAAACCACAAAATCTTGGTAAGACCATCCTATTCTTACATACTCTAAAATTAATTTTACTGTTAGTCTTGCCGTATTATTTCCTTTTAATTCAATATTAACGATCGCCTGTCGATTTATAGTGTCCAAAACTTCTTTAAGAGTGGGAATTTGTTCGCCCTTTCCCGCATCGAGGGTTCTTAGATAAGCAAAAGTTGCCTCTTCTATGTAACCATGACCATTAGTAGTCCGAGATATATCGCGATCGTGAATTACTACCAATCGATCTTCAACATTGTAAACATCAATTTCAACTGCATCGACTCCTAACTCCAAAGCTTTTCTAACAGATAGCAAAGTATTTTCAGGTTCATGTCCCATTGCTCCCCGATGTCCAATACACAGCATAATCATTTATCATTTATCAGTAATCATTTATTATGCTTCGCGGTATCCTTTAGGGCAGTAATCAGTCATTAGTCATTAGTCATTAGTCATCATTCATCAGTCATTATAAATGAGCATTTTAACCCTACAAAATATCAAAAAAGATTTCGGCATTAAAGAAATTCTTCAGGATGCTAGCTGTAGCATTGAGCCAAATGAAAAAGTAGGTTTGATTGGGGTTAATGGCTCTGGAAAGTCTACCTTACTAAAGATGATTGCAGGGATTGAACCTACTGATGGTGGTCAACGTTTGGTAAAGTCTGGAGCAAGAATTATTTATTTACCCCAGCAGCCAGAAATAGATGAAAATTTAACGGTGATCGACCAGGTGTTTGCCGACAGTGGCGAACAAATGGACTTAGTTAGGGAGTATGAAGATTTATCTCATAAGATTGCTCGCGCCACAGGAAATGATTTAGATGAGCTGATGTCTCGTTTAGCCAAAGTCACCGAAAAGATGGAATCAGTTGGTGCATGGGAATTGGAAACCAAAGCCAAGATTATCCTTAGCAAGTTGGGTATTGAAGATCTAGATGCCAAAGTAGGAGATCTTTCGGGAGGATATCGCAAACGTATCGCCCTGGCAACAGCCCTGCTTAATGAGCCAGATTTGCTCTTGATGGACGAGCCGACAAACCATTTGGATGCCGAGTCGGTAGAGTGGCTACAAGAGTATTTGAGCCGTTTTGGTGGTGCTATCTTATTAATTACTCACGATCGCTATTTTTTAGATCGCGTTACCAATCGTATTTTAGAAATAGATCGTGCCGATCTATTTAATTACGCAGGAAACTATTCTTACTACCTAGAAAAGAAAGCTCAACAGGAAGAGTCTATTGCTAGCACCGAGCGCAAACACCAAGGGGTATTGCGAAGGGAACTAGAATGGCTCAAAAGAGGACCAAAAGCTCGCAGTACAAAGCAAAAAGCTCGCATTGATCGCATTGGCGATATGCAGGAGAAAGAGTTCAAACAGGCTCAGGGAAAAGTAACCATAGATACCCCAGGCAGACGTATCGGTAAAAAGGTAATTGAATTAGAGCATATTTATAAAGCTTATGACAATCGCACCCTAATTAAAGATTTTACCTACGAATTTACTCCAAGCGATCGCATTGGCATAATTGGGGGCAACGGTGCGGGTAAGTCTACCCTGATGAACATCATTACAGGAAGGATTGAGCCTGACCAAGGTAAGGTAGAAATTGGTAAAACAATCCACATCGGCTACTTCGATCAGCATTCAGACAATCTTTTGGATGCTCTTAATGAAGAACAACGGGTAATTGAATATATCAAAGAAGTTGCCGAAATTGTTACTACCGCTAGCGGAGATAAAATTACCGCTTCTCAAATGTTAGAGAAGTTTCTCTTTACTCCCAATCAGCAATACTCGCCCATATACAAACTCTCTGGAGGAGAAAAGCGTCGCTTATTTTTACTCCAGGTGTTAATGGAAGCACCCAATGTCTTGATTTTGGATGAGCCGACAAATGACCTAGACGTTCAGACTTTGGCTATTTTAGAAGATTATTTGGAAAACTTTAACGGTTGTGTAATAGTCGTTTCTCACGATCGCTATTTTTTAGATCGCACCGTAGACTTTATTTTTGCGATCGAGCCTGGAGGTAATGTACGCAATTATCCTGGTAACTATACTGTATATCTAGAGCATAAAAAGAAGGCTGAAAAAGAAGCTAAACAGGAGCAAGTTGTCGAAAAGCCAAGAGAGAATATAGCTAAAAATGGTAAGAATAATAAATCGAATAAAGATAAAAAAAATAAAGCTTTATCTAACTTTGAAAGAAGAGAATATAACAAGCTAGAAAATAAAATTGCTCAATTAGAAATTGACAAAGAAAAGCTAGAAAATGATTTAGCAATCAACTGTAGTGACTTCAATTTAGTTCAAGAATTATCTAATGAGCTAGCCAGCCTAAATGAAGAGATCGATACAGCTACTGAACGTTGGATGGAATTAGCTGAAAGAGAATAGTATAGCCGTACAAGATTAGATTAGGACAAGTTTGTTTAATTGCTCGTAAGTAATAAGTAATGAGTAATAAGTGTCTTAACTTTGATAGGTATTGCTATGATAAATAATTTTTAATTAATAAGTCTCTAGATAGAAGCGATCGCATTTTAATTTAGCTTACTCTCTATGCAGAGTAACTATTTAGAATAAACCTATATGACTTATACCGATACTCAACAATCCAGTGTAATTAAGGCTATAGAAGAACCAGTAATAACTAACTATTTTCTAACTATCAATCAAGAAAATTTTCTTGAAACTGCTGCTCTATTTGCCGAAAATGGAGAATTAAAAGCACCGTTTGAACAGCCAATTACGGGTTGAAACTCGATAGCATCT
>CAKZYI010000163.1 GCA_937884735.1 uncultured Pleurocapsa sp. | reverse complement strand
GCTTTGGTGATATTAAGCTCCTCAGCACAGGTACAACCAGATAGATAATAAAGAACTGGCACAGGTTTTGATAAAGCTTGAGGTGGAAGATAAACTGCAAAATTCATTTCACAGTTACAGCTATCTGAATAATGAGTATAGTAAGCCACCTTTCCATCAAAACAGCGATATTCTGATTTGAGACTAAGAGAGTTAGACATGTTGTGTAGAGCTA
Source organism: uncultured Pleurocapsa sp. (assembly GCA_937884735.1). GTDB lineage: Bacteria > Cyanobacteriota > Cyanobacteriia > Cyanobacteriales > Xenococcaceae > Waterburya. The sequence goes on along the minus strand of CAKZYI010000163.1, from coordinate 2,610 downwards.
GTTTATAAGAAGATCATAAACTAGAACTTGCTCCGTGAGCTAACTGGGCAAAAGCAGATCTAAAAAAGAAATAAGCATCCCAGATAATGTAGCTATATAACGCCATAAGTGCGATGGTAACAATCATTTTTTTTGCTGTAGCAACTCCTTGACTTGCATAAGCCAACCAATAAATGACAAAAGGAGTAGTTAAATAGCAGAAGAAACTATAGCCTAAAGACTTTAAGATTATTTCAATCAATTTGTAATCAATACTGTGGGATATTCTTAAAATAATTAATAAAGAAAGTATGCCAGCGATAAACTGTACTATGCTGTTTTTGAGAAGTAAAGATATAATACCCTGGTCATCTTGAGAATTTTTCATTGTATATAAATCAACCTTTTACTCTCCTCGTGCAGACCAAAAAGTTGTATTATTTTAAATTACTATCCTGTGATTATACTTAGGTATTCCTATTTATTATTTAAAGAATTTAAAAAGTTAGACTATAAAATTGTATAGATATTATGTAGTTAACGATAATTGCTTTTAACAACTATAAAAAAAACCAAATTCTAAAAGGCAATTAAGTCCTTGAATTTGGCTAAAAACTATTAAGTTAAGTTTATGTATTAAGTTGTAAGCTGAAGTTTATTTATATATTATCGCTGGTTGATTTTACTGGTTGGGCACAAACTGCACAGGAACAACCCAAATGATCTAATAGAGAATCATTAGATTGATAAGACTTCAATGAAGGACTAATAAGATTTAAATTAACTGATGGAGATGGCGATTGACTGATAATTGCTGGAGAAAGAGCGATCGCCGAATCAGGCTGGGCGATGGCGACATTAGCAACCAACATTACAGCAGCAAAAGTAGTAGAAGAAGCTAAAATACGCAAGATTTTTTTAATCATAATAAATTTTATTTTACCTAATAAAAAATATAGTTTAACTAATTATGGTGTAAATCATCAATTGCTGAAAAATGATTGAAGAAAATCTCGATCTACTAAATTTCAATAACTAAACTACAGTCTGCTTTATTTAAAAGGGAAAAATAAAGGGGTTAGGGTAATCGTAATTAAGCAGAAAAGAATGTTTAGAGGAATGCCTACCCGCATAAAGTCCGTAAACTTATAACCGCCTGGGCCATATACCATTAGATTAGTTTGATAACCAATAGGAGTTGCAAAACTAGCTGACGCTCCAATCATAATTGCGATCGCAAAAGGCATAAAGTTTACGTCCAAATTTTGAGATAAAGCCAGAGCAATAGGAAAAACCAATGCTGCTGCTGCATTATTAGTAATAGCCTCGGTCAATAAATTGGTGACCAAATAAATTATGACTAAAGCCAATAAAGGGCTGTCTCCTGAAAACTGAATCATTCCCTGTGCGATTGCCCCTGCTGCGCCCGTAGACTCTAAAGCTTTGCCAATACTAAGAGCCGAGCCAATCACCAATAATACCGACCACTGTATATTACGCAATGCCCTAATAGAAGAACAACAGCCAGTGGCAATCATCACCACTGAAGCAAAGATAGCTGCTTTGAGCATGCTCATCAAACCTAAACCAGTAAGAAGCACCATCCCCAACAAAATCCCCATTGCCAAAGGAGCTTTTTCATGACGTATGGGTTCAGAATTAGGAATGCCGTTAACCAAATAAAAATCCCTAGAAATTCTTTGCCGCGATAGAAATTCGGGATTTCCCTCCAATAGCAACGTATCCCCTGCCCTTAGTCGAATAAAACCAATTTTACCCTGCAACCTTTCTCCGTTACGAGCAACGGCTAATATAACCGCATTATACCTAGTTCTAAAATGTCCTTCGCGGATTGTTTTATTTAATAAAGGACAGCTATTGGAAACTACTGCTTCAATTAAACAACGGTTGGAGCGAGGAGTATCGAGCTTGAATACTTGATCTGTGGCTGGCTGTAAGCCTCGTAGACGATGCAAATCAACAATAGAATCAATCATGCCAATAAAAACCAAACGATCGCCTTCCCGCAAAATTTCTTGGGGGCTAACCGCTGGGAAAATCGACTCATGACGGACAATCTCGACCAAATATAATCCAGGTAAATTTCTCAAGCCAGCCTTTTCAATACTTTTGTCAATTAAAGGACTGTCCTCATAAACCATCATTTCCACAGTGTATTGCCGAACATCTTCTGTATCGCTAATGACGGGTTTGCGATTGGGTAAAAGCCAACTACTAGTAAAAAACAAATAAGCCATACCAGCGATCGCACAGGGTAATCCGACTACGGCTAGATCGAATAGTTTTAAGCCTGGCAAATCTGTCGCTGCAACCAATAAACCATTAACTACTAAATTAGTGCTGGTGCCAATCAAAGTACAAGCTCCCCCAAATATAGCGGCATAGCTTAGAGGAATCATTAATTTAGAAGGGCTAATCCTTAGTTTGCGCGACCAATCACTCACCACAGGAATAAACATCGCCACCACAGGAGTATTATTCAAAAAAGCACTCATGCCCATTACGGGAGTCATCAAGCGAAGTAAGGCTGCACTTTGTCCTTTGGGCAATCCTAAAACCTGTTGTGAAATCCAGTTCATACCTCCTGTTTGAGACAGCCCTGTGACTACC
>CAKZYI010000162.1 GCA_937884735.1 uncultured Pleurocapsa sp. | reverse complement strand
GGTAGAAAAATCAACTATTGATCTACATGGTTTTGAAGAAGACGAAGAAAAGTACTAACTTTCAGAAGCTTTTAATCTAATAAAGCTTAATGACTATGTTGGTATTACTCCTGGGGTAATTTATATCAACAAGCCTGATAACAGCGAAGATAACGACGATTTGGTTATAGTTACTTTGCGTACTACCTTTAGTTTTTAAAACAGCCTTCTGCTAATAGCTACACCCTGTCTTTTTATTTAACAGACAGGGTTTTTTTGTAATTTAGGGGCGATCTTTCAATCGATGCTCGCTCTAAAATTGCTTGTTTTGAATAAATAAAGCGATCGAGCCTATCCTAATTCTGTTACTTTCAAAAGCTTTTAACCAAATGTAGAGTTGGCATTCCATCGATGATGAAATTTGCTACAATAAAAAAAGTTGATTAAAAGATCAATTAATTGAAATTTTATGGTACTATAGTTCTATAAGCAACAATTAATGACTCCTCAACAACTATGAATAACTATCAAGACTTTGGTTTCAATAGCGAAGAATTTTTAGGTCAATTAACTACTGTTCCCTATTGCCAATTCCTTAATGCCAGCAGCAAAAACTACGGCATAGCAATTACACCATCTAATGCCGAATTAGCGGGTTTTCAACTAATATTCGCTGAAGCGAATCGCCGTTCCGAAGGAACGTCGGCGGACTCCAGTCCGCGCTGGCAGTTAATAGAACACGAATTTAGCGATGGCACCAACGAGACATTACTGGTAACAAACAGACCAAGGGTATTGATATTAAATCGTTCTATACCTTTGATGAGTAATGAATTTGAGACAATACCTTATGACAAAGAAAAGTTTATTTTAGGAGAATACAAAGCTTTTTCTTATGTTGTAGTTTGGTTTTTAGATAATAATAATAAACCATTATCTGAATTACCTTTTCGATTGAAATGTTCGGGATATGCTGGCTTAACTTTTTTGAAAAACTATAGCTATTATAATAATGCTAGTTCTTTCTGCAAGAAGTTTCTTCACGTGTATAAAAGTCTTACCAAAGATAGAGCAGTCGATAAAAACGATATCTTCTATGCTCACGGAGTTTATCAACCGATGTTGACTAGAAAAAAAGCAACTTCTAGTATTAATGGCCAATCTAGTTTTGCCGTTATGACAAATTCCTTTCTAGAACCAACAGAGGCTAATTTTCCCTCTCTAATTATTAAAAATGGTTCGGAAGTTAGTAATAAAATTAAAGAATTTATTCAAACTACTAAACCTTGGTTGCAGATTGAATCTATCAAACCAGAAAGCAGAAATTCTCAAACTCAAGCTGAATTAAAAACAACAGAAAAAGAACAGAACGGAATTGAAGCTGGATTAACCCCCGAACCCATAGCTTTTTAGACTTTTGGTGTAAAAACTACCTGTTTACTTAAGTCCAAACAAATCTTTTATTAAGTTAAGTAAAGCTCCTATGACCCTAATCATCACAACTAATTATCTAACCTAGAAAAATCAAGCAATATTGATAGTTAATTCATTTTGCTAATTATCGATATTGATAACGGAATAAATGGTGTGATGTATATGACAACCAAAACTCTGATTCTAGCAACTTTAATTAGTTTTGGATTACCGTTAGCAGCTAATGCTCAAAGCCAAGATTCTGCCTCTTATCAAGTATCTTGTAATGCTCAATGCGATCGCCTTAAGGTAACTCAAAATAATAGCTCTGCAACCATAGCAGATTCTTATGAGAGCGGACAAGTAAGAGATAGAAGAAGAACTAGAGGCAATGAAAGTTTAACCAAAAGATTTTACGGAGGGGGTACTTTAGGGGTATTCTTCGTTAGTGAATTGGACGGATGTGAAATAATCGAAGAAGATTTAGATATTGATGCGATCGATCCTGAAACTGGCTTTGGGGGAAGTCTCTACGCTGGTTATCGATTTAGCCATATATTAGGTGCAGATATAGAAGGCTATCTTTTTGGTGGTGGTGCTGAACCTGAAGATTCTAACTTTACTTCTGCTGGTTTATTCGTCAATCCCAGATTTTTCCTACCTTTAGGACGCAACAGTCTCAAAGCACCCTATGCATTTGCTAGTCCTGGTGTGGGTATTGTGGGGATTGGTTTTGGTGATGAAATAGACGATATTGCTGAAGATCCAGATAGTGCATTTGCTTTCCAAATTAAAGTTGGTGCTGGTCTACCATTGTCTGAATCTTTCGATATTATCGGACAAATTAGATATGTTAATGCCTTGGGAATATATGAGGAGGAAGATGGCGATGATAGTAATTTGAGTACTGTTGGTTTGGAGGTTGGACTCAACTTTAAAATTTAACTTGCTTACCAATGTTACTCATACCAAATCAATAAATGTTTGAGACACATGTACCCTCGTAACAATCCACAGCGAGCCTATAAGATGGGCAATGATATATTCTCTGTTATCGAGAATAGATTGACTATTGCCCACCCTACCAATTTACTTCATTAATAAAATTCAAAACCCAAAATCAACTATTGAGAAATAACATTTATTTCCCAGTAGTTGATTTATTAGTATTACGACAATAATCAAAACATTTTGATATTTCTAATCACTATATATTTTTGATTGAGGCGTAAGCCTGTAGGTGGATTTGATTGTATTGGAATATATATCGTAATACCAAATAGATTGAACAGAATTTTTTGAGTGAGTTATCAGGGCAATTTTATTACCTCTAGCGATAACCTCTACTACTGGTGGCATTTGGTTATTTCGATTGTACAGCTGGTAAAAACCCCTCATGCGATCGCTTATATTTTCTTGATAAAGCAATTCTCCTGTGCCAGCAATAAACAACAAATTGCCTTTATTGCGCCCAAAATCTTCAGCCCAAGCGACATATCGATCTAGTGTTTGATCGTAGGCTAATGATTTAACATCAACATTATGGAGCGGTCGCACATCGAGCCAACGGCGTTTTTTTACATCAAAACGATACAAATATCCTTCTCCCCCCAAAGAAGCTAGGGAAACAAGATCGCGTTTGCTATCGTAGGCTATGTCAGTACCCCAAGAAAGTTCGGGAAATTTTTTGGGCAATTTAAAGCTTTTTTCTTTACCAGTTTTTTTGTTAATAACTTTGATGCCGTTACTAGTTAACTGATATATTTTTTTTCCATCAGGTGATATGGCAATACCTATTTGAGAACTAGTTGTGGGCAAAGTCGTCTTACGACGTAAGTTCTTTCTCAGGCAAGGTTTCTTATATTTTATAGGTTTTTCATAAGTTGGGGAAAAATGTTCTTGGAACGATCGCACAGATGACTTATAGATCTGCTTGTAAACAGGTGAATACAATCCTAATCCAGCAACTAAAATTGATGATGCCAATAATCTTTGTCTGAAGTTTGCCATGATATTAGTGTTGAGGAGCTATTCACTATATTTAGCATTAATGGGGATCTATTTGTGTATCAATTAGCTTGTTTATTGCAAACTAATTGATTTGTTGAAGTAGCTTTTAGCCTTTAGCCTTTAGCCTCTAAAGTCTGAGGGAACTGAACTGCTTCTGGAAGAAATAGCAAACGAACTAGAAGGAGTAGGCAATACCTTATATTTTACAGTAGACCTATTAGGGGCTGGCAGAGAATTGTGGTCAAGTGATGGTACAGCAGAAGGTACTCAATTGCTAATTGATATTTTATTGCTAATTGATATTTTTCCCGAAAGAATTGTTAATGGTTCGCCAAGAAATGATGGTTCAAACCCTGAAAATTTAACTGATATAGATGGAACTCTTTTCTTTACTGCTAATGATAGCGTAAATTGCAGAGAATTATGGACAAGCGATGGTACAGCTGAAGGCACAAGACTTGTTGCTGATATTACCGAAGGAGAAGGCTCATCCGAGCTGAGTAACTTTATTGCTGTTGGTGATACTTTATACTTTAAATATCAAAAATTATTTTTTATTTTCGGACAAAGTTTTCAAGATTTGTATCAACTGTTCTTGTTGGTTTGATAGCTGGCTTTGCCTGTCATCCAAGTTTTTCATTAGATCGTAACTTTGGGTTTGCACAGACACCAAAGTACTTACCTTATCAGTAAGGTCGCGCATAGTCGAGTACATTAAATCGCGATCGCGTTTCATCTCTGCGATGTCCGAAGTTAAGGCTGAGATCGCCTTAGCATTAGACTCTATTAGTTTTTCAAGTTCGCTCATGGTTTAAGATTTAGTATAGGTTTGTTTTGAAGTATTTTTTATCGACTATCAATCTAGAGATGATGTCTCAATTTTACTATTTTGTAAGAATTTGAAATCTCATCAGATCTCAGTTTTTTAGCAAGTCTTAATTAGTCAACAGACTGTGCTAACAAGGTACTTGCTGCACCCAAACCCAAAAAATTAGGTAACCAAGCTGCAACCCAAGGGGGAACAACTCCTGAAATACCTAGAGATTGACTGATAAAAGATACGAGATAATAGGCAAAAATTAGTCCGATACAAATACCAAAACTAGTTGCCTTGCCCGAATTTTGTGGCTTGATTCCTAATGCTGTACCAATTAAAGCAAATACCAAACAGGCAAAAGGAATTGCGATTTTTTCTTGAATACGAACTTGCCATTTGCGAATTCTCTGTTCGTCAGCACCTTTTTTGACTATCTCCAAATACTCTCTTGCCTCAAAAATGTTCATTTGGTTGGTACGTTTGCCTTTTTTCGTAATATCCAAAGCAGTTTGAGGTAGGGCTAACTGTTGATGTTGAAAGCGTACGACGTTGTTGTAACCACCATCTATCCCCACTAGGTAAATAGTTCCATCATAGAAATCCCAGATATTTTCCAATACATTCCACTCAGCAGATCTGGCAACAACAATTTGACTAACAGATCTTCGAGAACGATCTAATACTGTTAGATTTTTCATCTGTTTTCCATCAAACTCTTCTGCATAAAACAGTCGGCTCAATACTTCTTTGGTATCTCCGTCTTCTGTTTCTATCTCCTCATATTCATCAAATAAGATATTTTCTGTTTCAAAGTCGGGGCGAGTTTGACCCAATGCTTGTCTTAGTATGACTGAAGCTTGATAGTTGGCAGCAGGAGCAATAAAGTTATTAAAGAAGAAGGTGATCGTTACAATACACAAACTAAAGGCGATCGCAGGTAATATTAGACGATATACATTAACTCCAATACTCCGCAGAGCAATTAGTTCGCTATCGCTAGAAAGACGGCTATATGCCATCAAAGTTGCCAGCAAAATTGACATAGGAAAAGCAAACACAATAAATTCAGGCATTCTGAGCAACAAAACCTTAAATGCCACGCCCCAATATAGTCCTGAATCGGTCACTTTCCGAATTAATTCAAACACCGCACCTATTGATAAACCCAGAGACGTAAAAATTCCCATTCCAAACAGAAACGGCAAAAATAACTCCTTAATGATGTAGAGATTCATCACAGAAAAACCTATACTCGCTCGATTGGGTAGTTTAAAATTGCCAATTTTCATGTTTTAAATATAGTGCTTAGTGTGAATCAGATTTTTTGAGGCTCGTTAATTTTATAATTTTTAGTTTGCAGCTTTGCTATTCGCCAGCATTTATATATGCCAACCAAAAATAGCCCTCCAGCATAAACTTTGACGCTATCTTCTAAAGTACCAAACCAAATCAGCCAAGACTTTATCTGTTGGGGATTGTCTGTAACCATAGAAACAAACAATGTATTGTTACTCACCGCATCAAAAAAAATCATCACCACGGTTAGTATAAATCCGACTTTAAAATAGATAAAAGAGTCTCGAAAGACTTTGATAGTTTGCCATTCTTTGGCTACATAGATCAAAAAAAGCAGCAAATATCCTCCGACAATCAAATCGTCTGCCAGATCGCTAATTTTTGTCTCTTCTAAACCAAACAAAATTTTCATCAATAGATGTATGAACTTATCCATGTATTCATGAATTTGGAAAGCATCATCAAAAGTTAGAAACGACAACCCCAAATAAACTGTTCGCCAAAATAAACTACTTTTACTTAAAACAGGATTGGAAGCGTTTTTTGCAATTGTAAAAACTTTTTTGGCGACAAAAGCTCCCCCTAGCAATTGCAAACAAGAGAGAATTGTCATATATCCCCCCTCTTCAAAATAAGCTTTAGAAGAATGACCTGCTGCGATCGCACCTGATATTGCTAGAGCCAAAGCAACAGTTTCTAAAAATAAAACAATAAATAATATTTGATTGGTGGATTTCCTTGCTAAAAATGATGATAAAGACAGGTTCATTACAGGTTAGTCTGGATTAATTCGATCTTAACCCTACCCTAAATCAATTTTATTCTTATTACTGGGCTACTTATTTTGATTTCTGCGATCGCAAATTGTCTGTAATTCTGCCTGATGAGCTTCTGCCCAATCTGCCAATACAAACAGCGGTTCGATGAGCTTATTGCCAAAAACAGTTAAATTGTACTCTGTCTTAGGAGGGACGACGGGATACACGGTTCTGTTTACGATGTTGTCAGACTCCAGTTTTCTTAATGTTTGGGTAAGCATCTTCTTAGAAATTCCTGGTATTTCTCGCTTTAGCTCACTATATCTCTTTGTGCCTTGAATCAAAACATATAGGACTGGTAGAGTCCATTTGTCGCCTACAATATTGATTACTTGGCGTATGGGGCAATTTTTGTTTAAAAGCGGTTCTTGTTCTTTCTTGGAAACCATAAGGTAACTATATAACTTTGGAGTGCCTACTTGAAAAAAAGAGTCTGTATAAGTCATATTAAAGCAAAGCTTAATTATTTTTTCATATTTTTATGACACACAATAATATCCGTGTTGGTAAATATTTGGGTGTATCATTGCTATTTTTAGTTTTAAGTTGTGGAAAACAACCAGAAGCCCAACAAGCTCCACCTCCTGCGATGCCTGTAGAAGTAAAGAACTTGGACAAGACTAATGTTCAGTCCAGTTCTGAATATGTGGGCAGTATTGAGGCAAAGCAAAGAGTATCCCTCGCTCCCAGGGTAGACGGTAGAGTGATTGAGATCGCGGTACAAGAGGGAGATACAGTAAAAAAAGGAGACTTAATTGTCCAATTACAACTCAGCCGCGAACAAGGAGAAGTAGAAGCTGCTCAATCTCAAGTAAACATTCAACGTGCCAATGTCAGTAATGCAGAAGCAGAGCTAAGGGCGGTAGAAGCTCAAGTGGCAGAAGCTCAAGCAGCAGTAGAGCAAAGCAAAGCAGACTTAAGACAGCAAGAAGCAGAACTAGAATTAGCTAAAACTAATCAAACAAGAGCCAAAATGCTGGTGGAAGAAGGAGCAGAGTCTCAACAGTTTTTAGACAACAGCACCAGAGATTTAAACGCTGCCAAAGCTCAAACAGATGCTCTTAAAGCAGCCCTAAATTCTAGCCAAAAAGCTTTAAATGCTAGTAAAGAAAGAGTTGCCTCGGCAAGATCGGCAATCTCAGGACAGCAAGCAGCACTAAAACAAGCAGAAAGCAGAGTAGGTATAGCTACAAGCAATCTTGATTTCAATCGAATTACTGCACCCATAGATGGAATAGTGGGTAGTATACTGCCTAAAGTGGGAGACTTTATTGATATTGGCGAGCAAATTACCAGCATTACCCAAGATGATGCTTTAGAATTGAGAATAGGCATTCCTTTAGAGCAGGCATCAAAATTAAAGCTGGGCTTACCTGTAGAAATTATAGACCGTCAGGGCAATGCGATCGCAGAGGGTGATGTTAGTTTTATCTCTCCTAGAACAGATCGTAGCAGTCAGGCAATTCTAGTTAAGGCAGCATTTAATAACAACGGCAGACTAAAAGACGACAGCTTTGCCAGAGCTAGAGTCATTTGGTCAGAAAACTCTGGGTTGCTCGTACCAACAGAAGCAGTATCTCGCATCGCGGGTAAAACTTTTGTTTTTGTAGCCAAAGAAAGAGAACAAGAAGACGGTACAAAAGCCCTTGTTGCCGAACAACGCCCTGTAGAATTAGGTGCAATTCAAGGACAATCTTATCAAGTGATTTCAGGTTTAGAGTCGGGAGATCGACTAATCGTTTCTGGCATTCTCAACCTTGCTGACGGCGTGCCCGTTAATCCTGAGACAGTTACTAGTCAAACAGTAAACAGCGGCAAATAAACAGTTATTAGACAGTTATTAATAATTAGCTATCAATTACTAGCGAACAAAAAGCGATCGCTCGCTACTCATCTATGTGGTTAGCGGTATCCTTTAAGACTCGCTACTTGCTACTTAAATAATCACCAATCACCTACCAATCCTCAATACCAAACAGTAAACCATGATATTTAGTATCGCTGATACGTTTATCAAAAGACCAGTATTAACGACGGTTTGCGCTGCTATTGTTGTGCTAATTGGTGGAATAAGCATTCCGATGTTGCCTATTTCCCAATTACCCCAAGTAGCCACAATCCAAGTAGAAGTTTCTTCGGCATATATTGGTGCAGATGCAGAAACCGCTGAAACTAACGTTACCAATATCATTGAGCGAGAAATCAATGGTGTGGAAAACATGAGCTACATCTCGTCTAATACCAGTAATGATGGTGTTAGCAATATTGTGGTTTCTTTTCCTCCCGATACAGATCGCAATATTGCTCAGGTTAACGTTCAAAATAGAGTTGCTTTATCCGAACCCCAGTTGCCAGGAAGTGTTCAGCAAACTGGTGTTACGGTACAAAAATCTTCTCCCGATTTATTGTTGGGGATTGCTTTTTATGCCGCGAATGGCGAGTATGACGATCTTTTTCTCAGTAATTACCTCGATCTATATTTGCTCGACCAAGTTAAAAGGATTGAAGGGGTAGGAAGAGCCATTATTTTTGGCGAAAGAAAATACGCCATGAGCCTTTGGCTAGATCCTGATGCTTTAGCCGCCCGTAATTTGGGGTCGCAAGATGTAGTCGATGCTCTGCTAGTCGAAGACATACTAGTAGGTGCAGGAAGTATTGGTAAACAGCCATCAAATAGCGACCAACGGTTTGAGTTTACTCTTCGTGCTTCGGGTAGATTAAAGAGCGCGGAAGAGTTTGATAATTTAGTAGTCGGCACAGGAGAAAGCGGTAACTTAATTAAGCTCAAGGATATTGGGCGGGCTGAGTTGGGAGCAGAAAACTACGATACTTCAGCCGAGTTTAATGGAAACCCCGCAGTGGGGATGGGT
>CAKZYI010000161.1 GCA_937884735.1 uncultured Pleurocapsa sp. | reverse complement strand
AAATTGGGTGCGATCGCTATTAAAGGCAACTTTGACGAGGAAACTACTTTTACAGGGGGAAATATTAAAGTATCTACTAAAACCTTTATTGGCTCTTTAGTCGCCGATGTCAAAATAGACAAGGAAACCAAATTTAGCGGTGGAAATGCTTCTTGGGATGCAAACCTTCTATTTGGCTCAAGTGTAGGAGTTAGTGGCAAATTTGATGAAGATAGCACCTTCACTGGTGGCAGTATCAAACTAGGTGCAAAAACCGCCCTGGGTACATTGGGTATAAAAGCTAACGTTGACCAAGAAACTACTTTTATGGGTGGAAGTGCTTTTTGGAAAACTAAAGCTGAATTTGGTTCAGTTGGTTTGAATGCTGATATGGAACAAGATGGTAGTTTTAAATCTCATATTGGCTTAGAAATTCCCTTCTAAACTCTACTTATTATTCAAAAAGGTAACCTGTTCAAACTAATTTAAACTGATTTTCTAACTTTAGTTCGATCAGTTTACGATAAATCATCGCAAACACATCAGCGATCGCTTTTTCTACAGAATCATTTTGTTTGTTTTGGGGAGAACGCAAAGTGTAAATATCAAATCCTTCTGGTGTTGTAATGCTGATGCTTGCCATGTATAAAGAATTAGATTGCTTTTGCCTATTGTGGGTAATATTAGCTATTTTTACTTGGCACTTAATAATATAGTCACAAACATTATTTAATCGAGCAAATTTCTGTTCAATTATTGAATCTAACTTTCCTGTTTGTTCAATCGCTAAATATTCTATTTTTAAAGGTTTAAGCAAACTATTCATTGAGGTTAAAGTTATATTTGTCTTTAAGTTTGATTAATATAAAACTTGCCAATATCTGCATACATCTATCTGAAGGGATAAAATATACTCTCTAGATTCTCTTTGATTTTGATGATACACCCTACTTTTTTAATTAGGAGAATATCTCTAACTACAGAAAGATAAAAATCAAAATAAACTTAAATATTATAGACATATAAAGAATTACGTAACTATAGATTTATGTTTGGTTCAATGTCTGGAAGATTTAAGCCCTATGCAAATAAGCTCGCTATTATCATTACTGCGATCGCTTTGATGATTTTTGCGTGGACAAATCTTTTCATTAATATTAATATCGACGCTAACGCTGCTACCCTCGAAGGAATTGGCAATCAGCTAGAAGGTAAAGTACAGAAAGATATTGGTACAAAAGGAAGAGCTATAGGTGACATAGCAGATGACACTCAGCTTGAAGCAAAAAGTGCAGTACAACAAGCAAAAGGAAAAGTAAAAGAAGGTATTGGCACTACTCAAAATAAATTAGATGATGCCAAAGACACAGTAGAAGACAAGTCAGAAAGCTTGGTTGATTCCGTAAAAGACTTCTTTGATTAATTTTTAGCAACTAGTTAATTAATTAGTCAAAGAGTAACTATATCTTTAATAGTTTATGCAGGTGATTTACGAATTTCCTGCATCTTTACTTTTATAGCAGTCGAAGCAGAGATTAGGACGGCTATAAAAGTCTCACGCAATCCTAAAGGTAGTACATGCGGCGAATCAAATCGCCTTTGTTTAGGATAAGACGCAAAGAGACTCAAAATCATTAATCGATGAATAATTGACTAATTTCTTTTAACTACACATTCCACTAAAGGTTTAAATTTTGGTACTAAATCAGAGCGAGAGATGCCTAAACTAGGAATAGAAACATCACCATAGTTTTTACCAACTTGGAGAGGTAATACAGGATCTTTACCCAAGAAAACAAACTCGCCTCCCGCAGCCTTGATAATTGTCCATACTGCGGCAATGTCCCATATTTTGGGAGTCGCTTCCACTCCCCCAATAACTACTCCCGATGCAACTAAAAGTAAGTTGTAACTAGCCACACCAATCATTCGAGTCTTGCAGGGAAAAGGCTGTTTAAAAATAGCTTTGCTTCTAGCACAAAGATTAAACAACTGACTACCATTAGGATCGTCAATACGTGTCTTGATTGGTTGCCGATTGAGATATGCACCAGTATGACCAGTCAAACCCGAATCACCATACCAATAGCCGTGAAAAGCCTGTTGGAGAGGTGGGACATACACAAAACCAAAAACAGGGTTTCCTTTATAAAATAAACCCATCGAAATTGCCCAAATAGGCACTCCACGAGTAAAGTTGGTAGTCCCATCTATAGGATCGATAATCCAGCACCAATCATTATCAGGAAAAATGTGAACTGTCTCCTCGCTTAAAATGCCATGATCGGGAAAAGTTTTGGCGATCGCATTTCTGATTTGTTGGTCAGACCATTTATCAGCCTCGGTGACTAAACTACCGTCATCTTTTTGGCTAGCTTGAATTTTGCCAAAATCTTGCAGAAGCCGACTGCTGACAGTTTTAGTAGTTTCCTCGCAAAAGCCAAGGACTCGATCCCAAAATTCGTTCATGTAGTTATTATGCGATTAGTGTTTTAATTTTCTTCTGTTTTAAGGCGATCGCGCAACAAATCTAATCGATCTCGATCTAAACTTACTCTAATTTCGAGCTTTTGTGTCTCATCTCGCAATAGTATAATTCCTTTTCCATCTTTTACGGTTGCTGCAACTTGAGGATTAGACAAATCAACCTTTTGATAGACAACTCCTGGCAAACTAATCCTAATCACCACCTGGGATTGAGATTGAGGAATTACTAATAGCTGCTGTTGAGTCAAATCTAGCTGCATCTTAATCGGAGTAATGTTACGTTCGTCGGCAATTTTGTTACTACGCCAAAAAAGAGTAACTCCTCTCAACTGAGTTGTTTGTAATACAAACTTTTCGTCAAACTTCTGGGGTTGCCAATCAATATCTTGCAAATCTCCACTGGTAGAAATCAATCGCTGTTGCCAATTTACCTCTTTGCCATTCAAATCAGACCACCAACTAGCGATCTTACTTAGGTTGTCTCCATTTTGAACATCAGAACTATTTTGTTGCCAAACTAGGATATTATTCACCGTAAAACTCCTTATATTCACAAGAGGGACAGAAGAATGTTCTAAAATAGTAAATCGTACAAAACACTTATAAAAGTAGTATTTTTAAATATGTCAGTATTGGCGGCGATTTCAGTCGTGCTTCTATTAATCGTAGTCCATGAATTTGGTCATTTTGCAGCAGCGCGTTTGCAAAAAATTCGAGTCAACCGTTTCTCGATCGGATTTGGTCCTACCCTTTTAAAATATCAAGGTTCAGAAACAGAATACGCTATTAGAGCTTTTCCACTAGGAGGCTATGTTGGTTTTCCTGATGACGATCCAGATAGCACTATTCCTCCTGATGACCCAAATTTGCTACGTAACAGACCTGTTTTAGACAGAGCTATTGTGATCAGTGCAGGTGTAATTGCCAACCTAATTTTTGCTTATTTTCTTTTAGTTGGTCAAGCTGTAACAATTGGATTTCAAGATATCAATTATAGACCAGGAGTATTAGTACCTCAGTTGTTGAGCGAAGCTGAGTCTGCTGCGGCAAAGGCGGGAGTTCAACCTGGAGACATTATTTTAAAAATAGACAACCTAGAGCTTGGAAATTCTGCTGGTGCTTTAGAGACTTTGCGGACTTCTATTCAAAAATCCCCCAACAATGCATTAACGCTAACTTTAAAACGTCAGGAAGAGATTGTGACTTTAGATGTCATTCCTGATGTAGGTCAAGACGGCAAGGGAAAAATTGGAGTCATGCTTGCGCCCAATGGAGATATTGTACGTCGTCGCGCAGCTAATATTGTTGAAGCCTTTACTGCTGGCGCAAATGAATTTCAAAGAATTGTGCAACTAACTGTTCAAGGATTTTGGCAGTTGATCAGTAACTTTGAAGAAAATGCTCAACAGGTAGCAGGACCAGTTGCTATTGTAGCTGTTGGTGCAGAACTTGCTCGTAACGATTTGAGTAACCTATTTCAGTTTGGAGCTTTAATCAGCATCAACCTAGCAGTAATTAATATCTTGCCTCTACCTGCTTTAGATGGCGGGCAACTAGCATTTTTGACTGTTGAAGGGTGTACGGGGAAACCTTTACCTACTAAGTTACAAGATGGCATTATGCAAACTGGTTTGATTTTGTTACTCAGCTTGGGTGTATTTATTATTGTGCGAGACACGGTTAATTTAGCATTCTTTCAGAATTTGCTTCAATAAACGAACTTTGATCGCAGCTATTAGCTTTTATTGAGTCAGTGGTTAGTTCTAAAATGCTTGCTGCTGACTTTTTCGCATTTATCCCATTAATAATATGCCTAATCCTAAGACTCCCACTAAAGCCAAGAAAAAGAAAACCACTAAACGAAAAAGATCTCCCAGTAAGGCTTTAAAGGCGCGATCGCTTGATATATTTAATCTACTAACAGAAATTTATCCTGATGCAACCTGTAGCCTCGATTATGAAACTCCAGTGCAGCTTTTAGTGGCAACTATTCTTTCTGCCCAATGTACCGATGAAAGAGTCAACAAAGTAACCCCTGCATTATTTGCTATATTTCCCGATGCACTAGCAATTGCAAAATGCGATCGCACGGAGTTAGAAACCTTAGTTAGATCTACTGGCTTTTATCGCAACAAAGCCAAAAATATTCAGGGTGCTTGTCAAATGATTGTGACAGATTTCGATGGCAAAGTCCCAGACAAGATGGAACAGCTTTTAAAATTGCCAGGAGTGGCACGTAAAACCGCTAACGTAGTCTCTGCTCACGCCTTTGGTAATATTCAAGGTGTTACAGTAGATACCCACGTCAAACGCCTTAGTAACCGTTGGAAATTAACTAAGTCGGATAACCCGATTCAAATTGAACAAGATTTGATGGCATTATTACCCCAACCAGAATGGGAAAACTATTCGATTCGCACCATCTTTCACGGTAGAGCGATTTGTAAAGCTCGCAAACCTTCTTGTGAAATCTGTCAGTTTACTCATCTTTGTCCTTCGGCAAAAGATTATTTAAATTGAATTAAATTGAATCGAACAAGAAAAGGATACCCCTATGCATATTCTTTAGAGCATATAGAATAGCCTTGGGTTTCCCACATTTTTGCACTTCAAACTGAATGTGTTTTAAATCCACCAGGGTTTTTTCCCTGTACGGGGGTCATCATCGATCCAAGAAGAAATCAAGATTATATCTTCTGTTACATTGACCGTTACTAGCTTCAGAGGTAGGGGTGCAGAACCTCTGACGACAGAACCATCAGCAGCATAACGAGAACCATGACAGGGACATTGAAATTGATTATCGTGGGAATTCCAAGGAAAAGTACAGCCAAGATGGGTACAATTATTGACAATGCCTATTGTGTCTAGTTTTCCATTATCGACGATCGTTAAATAAGTCGGTTCTCCAGCTAATCCCGCCACTAAAACACGAGTTCCTTTTGATTCGGCTAAAATCTGGCTGGCAGGAATAGAATTTCCCAGACTATCCTTGGCAATAACAATCGAGCCGTCTTCACCATCTTCTATTGGGGGAACAAAAAATTTGGCAGTGGTGTAGACAGATGCACTAGCTGTAGTTGCGATTACAGCCCCACTAAGAAAGTTGAGCAACTGTCGGCGAGACATTGAAGGGGATTCTAGAGGAAAAGTTTCTTCCATGATAATTCTATTTCCTGTTGTATTCATATATGAAAACAATAGGAGATCTACTTTTATTGTTCTGTGATAAAGTCACACATATAGGACTTACGCAAAAGAAAAATTTGATTGGAGCAGAGTAAACAAGTTAAGGTC
>CAKZYI010000160.1 GCA_937884735.1 uncultured Pleurocapsa sp. | reverse complement strand
AACTCTATTTCACCATAAAAAATGTTTAGGCGATTAAGATTGCTTCTACCTCCTCTAACTTGTTGTGGCTCTATATTATTGTTTTGTATGCGATTCAATCCAGCCTGTAATTCTTGATGGAAATCAAAAAACTCAGAAAGGGGAACTTCTTGATTTTCGGCTGTTAAAATCCGTTGTTTTTCCTGTGGATTAGAAGCCACAAAAACCTTGCCACTTCTATCTAGTACATAGGTATCGAGAAACTTCCCTGTACCTATAATATCTTGAATACTTTCGACTAGCATTCTGGCTCTAATTACCCCAACTAACTCGCCAGTCTTCGTGTCGTAAATAGGTGCAGAGGTGTACACCGCATAAGAGCCTGAGCTTTTAGAAACTCTGGGCTGACCGATAAATGCCTGCTTGGTTCTAACTGCTTCTTGAAAATAGATTTTGTTTTTGTGATTACTGGCAGGTTTTCCTTCCGAATTGACCATCAATTCTCCTGCAGCATCGTAAACAGCCACACTATTATACATTTTGTGAGCATCTAGAAACTTGACCAAAACTCGACGTTTTTGTTCTTTGGTAGAGCTTGATCTTAATTCTGGATCTGCCAGTACTGCTAAATTAGCCAGAGTTTTTATGTCACTGAGACGAGCTTGCATAAATAAGGCAATTTCTTTGGTCAAGGCATTAGATTCAGATTTTTTAAAAGCTTCGATCTCTTCGGTAACAGTTTGATCGGCTAATACATATGCTATTGTATTGATGCCAATACTAGAACCCAAGGCTACGCCAATCAAAATAAAGCTGGTTTTAGCTTTAATATTTAGTTTTGACCACCACGACCCTGATGCTTTTGACTGAGTTTCTATCGTAGATGCAATTGCAGGAGCATCTTGGAGATTAGTTAATGCTTCTCGTGCCACATCTCCATAGTTACCAGTGGGATCTTGTTCAGCAATTTCTTGATAAAGAGCGATCGCTTTTTCTAAATTTCCTTCACTCTCAAAAGTACTGGCTTGGACAATTTTGCCCACAAGATCGTCGCTATTAAAGTCACGTTGAGAATCAGACATAAGATTTATTTTAGTAATTTCAATATAAGTTAAATTCGCTTTACCCAGGGACAAAAGCAGATTGCTGATGTAGCTGTTCTAATAAGCTAGTGGGGTTTAAAATAAAAGTACGTTTAGTTTCCTGTTCAATCATCGTCGAACAGCATTGTTGTAGAGGAGATTTTGAATCATTAGGCAATTGTGTTAAATTTTCTGATGCTACAGAAATTATTCCTTGCAATTTTGAAGTTATTAGAGCTATTTTGGCTAAGTTTTCACTTTGGTGTGGCTTGATGATTATTGCCGTTAATTTTTTTTGATGGCGTTTTTGTTTATTGTTTAAATTGAAATAGGAATCGCTATCTAAAACCCACAACAATGAACCTTTAAAATTAACTGTGCCATGCCAAAAATTAGCTACCCCTGGAATCATGCAGATATTTTTAGTTTCTATTTGTATGACTGTTCCCATATTCTCCAGGGGTACTGCTAGATTAATATTTGAAGATAATGTCACACTAAAATATTCTTGATTCATTTTTAATCGTATGATTTGAAAGCGATTAATATAAATGTCATTTTAAAAACAAAAAAAACTTTCATTGTTTAATGAAATTACATTGTTATTAATTAACAAATTGAGTAACTTTATCAACTAAGTTTTGAGGAACATAAGGTTTGGTGATATATTCATTTCCTCCTTGACGCATTGCCCAAAAGCGATCAAACTCTTCAGCTTTTGAGCTACAAAATAGAATTGGAATATCTTTCCAGTTGCTCTTTTCCCTAATTTTGCGACAGAGATCTAAGCCACTTTCTCCAGGCATAACAATATCTAGTAAAATTAGATTTGGACTAGGATTACTGTTAAGCCACTCCCAAGCAGATTCTGCGTTCTCTGCAACAGCCACTTTAAAACCAGCATGAGACAATAAAGCAGAACTCATTTGTCTTTCTGCGTGGGTGTCTTCAACGATTAAAATAGTTTTCATAATAACAAACTGTTCCTTTTTATTGATACTATAATGCCCAAAAATTAGTAGTAACTATCATCAATATTTTCTATTTATTGAGCAGTTACCACAGATTTTTCGAGAATTTTTGCCATTGCAATTAGTTTATTGGGATCGCAAGGCTTGGTTAAATAGTCGTTAGCTCCTGCTATTTTTGCTCGGACTCTATCTATCATGCCGTCTCTGCCCGTTAACATCACGATGGGGATGTCTTTGAATTTATGGGATTTTCTAAGAAGAGTACACAAATCATAGCCATTTATATTTGGCATATTGATATCCATAAAAATAACTGATGGCTGATGTTGAGATAGATCTTTGAGAGCCATGGTTGGATCTAGAATCCCTAGTACTTCATAGCCCGCAGCATGCAAAGTCATCTTGACTTGTTTTTGTACGGTTTTGCTATCGTCAATACAAACTATTAAATTAGAAGAACTACTATTTTCGCGATTACCTTTGTTCTCTGGGGTTTGCTTAACTGTTTGATTAGTAAAATTAGAATTGTCGGCAGTCTCTTGAGGTTTATTCTCGACAGTAATCTCAGCAAAAGGTAATAATTGTAGAATTTCTTCTTCTATAGACTGCTGAAGATGGTTGATTAAAAAATAAGTATCAACTTTGGCTTTGGTTGCTATTTCGTAGAGGCTACTTTTAGCTACAAATAGGCTGACAAAGCTTGATAATTTCTGAGAGCTTGCTAAAGGTTTAATTTCTTCTTTTCCATATAGCTCTTTCCAAATTTTATAGAATTTTAGAGCATTTTTCTGTTCTATGTATAAGCGGCTTATAGCAGAGGCGCAGTATTTTCTTGCTTCTTTCCAGGCTCTGATTTGAGTTCTGATATATTCGTTGCCAATAAGCTTTTTAAGTTCAAAGCTAATAATTGATTTTTTAATTCTTTTTGCTGGTTTTAATTCAATTTGCGTTTGTTTGATGCTAGCAACATTAATAAACCCTTCCCTTACAAAAAAGAACAATATTTTCTTGATTTTATCCTTCTCCAATTGTTTATCTAACAGCCAGTAACACAATTGGTTGTATTCAGAAATTTGATGTTTGGCATCTTTTAATTTTGGGCAACTAGCACCTAATTTGAACTGTTGCCAAAGATAATCCAAACGAACTTGTTGTCCTGCAATAGAGTTAATATATTGAATTTTCCCCTGCAACAAATATACTTGCCAAACAACTGAAGGATCTTTAGGCTCTACTACTTCTATGCAACCAGACCAACCTTCTTTAGATTTGGTTTGAAGAACTTGTAGTGGATTTTGAAAACTTTTGTTCATGATATTGCCAGGAAATTATTAGTAATAGCAAAGAAAAAATAAGAAAAAGAATTAAAAAAAGATAATGTGATAGTGATTTATTTATAGTTCCCAGAAATCATAATAAAATTCATGTTCTAATCATGAAAATTTTGATTCTATTTAAATTAGATGGCTTTAATTATTGCTGGCGATCGCTCTGGAGTGGGCAAAACAACTATTACTTTGGCTATTTTGGCTTTTCTAGCGCGCCAGGGAAAAAGGGTTCAGTCGTTTAAAGTTGGCCCAGATTATATCGATCCGATGTTTCACTCTGGGGCAACAGGGATAGCCTGTCGTAATCTCGATCCTGTATTAACTTCTCCTGCTTATATTCGGGATTGTTTTCAGCGTTATGGCAACAATGCCGAATGTGTAGTAATAGAGGGAGTAATGGGTTTATTTGATGGTCTTTATGATCCAGACAAGTCCAACTGTCTCAATGATTATGGTAGTACTGCTCATATAGCGAGAATCTTAAACCTGCCTGTGGTTTTAGTTTTAGACTGTTCTAGTTTGTCTAGTTCGATCGCAGCCATTGCTTATGGCTATGCTAATCTCGATCCCGAAGTTAAGATCGCAGGGGTAATTCTGAATAAGATAGCAAGCGACCGCCACAAAGAATTATTGGAAACAGCATTAAATTCGATTAAAATGCCTATTATGGGAGTATTACGGCGCAATAGCCAAATTACTATACCCGATCGCCATTTAGGTTTAATTCCCTCAGATGAGCTGCCCAAAATCAACAGTATATTTTCTCGGCTAGCAGATAGGGCGCAAACATCATTTAATTGGGATAAGCTTTTTCCTCTTATAAAAACAAACATCTCCTTTCCCGATAATCCCCCTATTTTCCCATCTTCTAAAGTTAAAAT
Source organism: uncultured Pleurocapsa sp. (assembly GCA_937884735.1). Taxonomy (GTDB): domain Bacteria; phylum Cyanobacteriota; class Cyanobacteriia; order Cyanobacteriales; family Xenococcaceae; genus Waterburya. The sequence goes on along the minus strand of CAKZYI010000160.1, from coordinate 1,722 downwards.
CGCCATAGCAAAAGATGCGGCTTTCAACTTTTATTACCAAGACAATCTAGATATTCTGGCTAAATTGGGAGCAGAATTGATCGACTGGAGTCCTATAAATGACCGAGATATTCCCAAAGATATCCAAGGACTATATTTTGGGGGTGGTTTTCCCGAAGTATTTGCCCGACAACTAGCAGCCAATAAAAATGTTTTAGAACAACTCAAACAGTTAATACTAGGGGGCATCCCTACCTATGCAGAGTGCGGTGGCTTAATGTATCTGTGCGAACAACTTGTAGACTTAAAACAAAAATATTGGTCGATGGTGGGAGTAATACCCAGCACTGTATCTATGGAAACCAAACTTACTTTAGGCTATAGAAAAGCGATCGCTTTACAAGACACTTCTTTGATCCAAGCTCAGGAAACAATCACAGGACACGAATTTCATCGCTCTCAAATCCAGACTCCACCAAATAATCCGTTGTGGCAATTACAGGGCTTTCATCAATCCAGTCCCCAAATTATTGAAGGTTGGCAGGTCGAGAATCTTCACGCTTCCTATCTTCATATTCATTGGGGCGAAAATCAGCATTTGGCTCAAAGATTCATTAATAATTGCGAGAATTATAAAATTTAGCTATATTAAACATAGATACATAGTTATCAATTAACCATTTAGGGATATAGGAGGTGATGCCCATGACAGAACACAGTAGTAACATGGGTCTTCTAGTTGATGATAGCCAGCTGCGTGCTGGGGCTGTTCTCTAAACAGTCAAATCTAACACTTCTAATTGAAGCAACTAGGTAGACATTGTTGGAGTTCCTTCCAGCAGTTAGGTTTCGACTAAGAGACCCTCTAGACCGCCCTCACGAGTGCTAACAAGAGCAACTTATTTGCTCCCCGTTAATTACTTGTGGGGGCGGATAGTTTTTGGGAAGTTTTCTAAAATATTAAATATTTAGCTATTAAGAGATCCGATTCGTGATTAAACAAGCAAAATATAAGGTATAGATTTCTACTCCATCTCCTTTCATGAAAATTGCACACAACGTTACCGAATTAGTCGGCAAAACTCCCTTAGTTCAGCTCAATCGTATTCCTTCAGCAGAAGGCTGTGTAGCCAAGATAGTAGTCAAGCTTGAGGGCATGAATCCCGCAGCGTCAGTCAAGGATCGTATTGGGGTCAATATGATCAATGCCGCAGAAGCAGAAGGTATTATTACTCCTGGTAAAACTATCTTAGTTGAGCCAACATCGGGCAATACAGGAATCGCTTTGGCAATGGCAGCAGCAGCTAAAGGCTATAAGCTGATTTTGACTATGCCTGAAAGCATGAGTAAAGAACGACGAGCAATGTTAAAAGCATACGGCGCACAGCTAGAATTGACTCCTGGCAGCGAAGGTATGGGTGGCTGTATTAGAAAAGCACTAGAAATTAGTGAAGATTTGCCTGATGCCTATATGTTGCAGCAGTTCAACAATCCCGCAAATCCTGAGATTCATAAAAGCACTACCGCAGAAGAAATTTGGGCAGATACAGAAGGAAAAGTGGACATAGTTATTGCTGGAGTGGGTACAGGAGGAACTATTACAGGGACAGCGGAAGTTTTGAAAAGATATAACTCCAAAATAGAAGCGATCGCCGTCGAACCAACGGGTAGTCCTGTATTATCAGGAGGAAATCCTGGTTCTCATAAAATTCAGGGAATTGGTGCGGGTTTTATTCCTGAAGT
>CAKZYI010000159.1 GCA_937884735.1 uncultured Pleurocapsa sp. | reverse complement strand
GGAAACCTCAAAAGACGTGACCTCAACTATACGCCTTACTGCACTTCAATCTAGACGCGGTTTATTAGTATCTATTTTTCATCTTTTTGGCGATACTGCTTGGGCGTTAAACCCTCAATCTTCTTAAATACGCGGGAAAAATGTGCTTGGTCTGAAAAACCACACTTTAGAGCGATGTCAACTATTAGCTTATTAGGGCTTCCTAGCATTTTCTTTGCCTGCTCGATACGATAGGACATCAAAAATTGATAGGGACTTTGACCGATAGTTTGTTTGAATAAGCGAGCAAAATGGGAAGGGCTGAGATTGGCTTGGGCTGCCATGTCTTCCAGTAAAATGTTTTTGCCATAATTAACCGCTATGTAATCTAATACTTGCTTATAGTGTCTGGCAGTAAAGCTTTTAGAAAAATCGTATTCGTCTTTTTGTAAGCCGTATTTGAGGATAAGTTTGGTCAGAAAAATGCGAGCATAGGATTCAAATATTACTTGGGAACCAAGATCGCACTGTAGAGATTCTTTTAGCTGAATTCCAGATTGGGTAATGTCTTCGTCTAAAAATTGGGGTAAATCTTTTAGTTGATCGCTCGAAAGTAAAATTCCCAATTCTGTTTGAGCAAATTTTTCACATTTGGCAGGGTCGAGGGTAATAATAATACACTTAGTTTTAACGTGCCATTTCCAACCACTTTCCACCCCCGCAGGAGTAACGATAATTTCATTCTTGTGATATATAAAATCTCTATGTTCGCCATCACGCCAATTTTCTATACGATGGGGTTCATCTCTCAAGTTAAGAATAATATGATGTTGCTCGTATTTATCGATTGGCATCGAAGCAGGTTCGGCTTCAAAATACTCAAGAGTAAGTAAGTCTGCTGCTGTGGGGCGCACTAAATCATCGCTCTGGATTAGTGGCTCGCTAGGATATATATCTTGGTACTTTGATATTTAAAACACTACTAAAGCTAAGTTCTCTTTTCTAGTTAATTTTTTAAGTAAATTACTTATTAAAAATAATATTAACTATACGCTCTAGGTTGCTTTCTGTTCCGTGCGAAGCAATGCGCTCTTGCATATTTTCCTGATAAATATCTAAATTTATAGTAAGAAAGCACTTTCTACTTTTCAATAAGCTATGAATCAAACAGAATATATCGTCGATAGTAATTGGTTGAAACAGCAGTTAGGTAATCCGAAAATTGTCATAGTAGATTGTCGCTTTAAGTTAGCTAACCCTGACTGGGGGCAAGAATCCTATCGCGCATCTCATATTCAAGGTGCATATTACCTTCATTTAGATCGAGATTTATCGGGCGACATACAATCTCATGGAGGTAGACATCCTTTGCCCAATATGGATGCTTTAACTCAAAAGTTTGCCAACTTGGGAATTGTAAAAAATGAAACTTTGGTTGTGGCTTACGACGATTCTCGCTTTGCTTTTGCAGCGCGACTATGGTGGCTATTGCGTTATTTGGGACATAATTCTGTAGTGTTACTCGACGGAGGCTGGAATGATTGGCGCGATCGCAATTATCCTGTGACTAATACTATTCCCTCAACTAAATCGGGTAATTTTTCTTCTGAGCCTAATCTCGATTGGATAGTCGATATAGATCAAGTGAAATCTTCTTTAAACAAGGATGAAATAATAATAGTAGATTCTCGCGATCGCGATCGTTATCTGGGATTAAGAGAACCTATCGATCCCATTGCAGGAAGTATTGAAGGCGCAGTTAATTCTCCTTGGAAACAGGTAACTAATAAATCGGGACATCTTCAGCCTTGGGAAATTCACCAGCAGCTATGGAAAGATTATCAGCAAGCAGAAGAAGTTATTGTATATTGTGGTTCTGGAGTAACTGCTTGTGTCAATTTGTTTTCTCTTAGCTTGGCTGGATTAGAGAATACTAAACTGTATCCAGGTGGTTGGAGTGATTGGTGTTCTTATGTTTGAAATGTTGATATAGCAATTCCTAGATTTGTGAGGTACATTTTTATTAGCCATTAGCTATTAGCCATTAGCCATTAGCTCTATTAACTATGATTAGAAGTTTTAAAAACTGATGTTACGCACTAGTAACATTAACTAGCCATCAAGTCTAAATGAACTCCCAAAACCTCGATCCAAACCTTCGCGCCGCACCGCAGAGGTTTATCTGGACTATAAACAACTCTACAAGGAGCAGGAATTTCTAACTGATGTACATAGCTTTTCTGCGCTCCTTTTATAGCAATTACAGGCTTTCTCTCTTCAGGACTTTTTTTAATATTTTGCTTAATGGCGTTGCTATTAATATGAACAATTAATTTTTGTGGCTTTTTGCTTGTTT
>CAKZYI010000158.1 GCA_937884735.1 uncultured Pleurocapsa sp. | reverse complement strand
ATTGATCGATGATTTGTGGTCAATGGTCGATGAATTACCCGCCGATGCGAAACTCAATTACATCCCCTTCTTGGACTACATAGTCTTTTCCTTCTAAGCGTAACAAGCCTTTCTCTCTAGCTGCGCCTTTGGAGCGAGTCTCAACCAAATCTTCATAGCTAATAGTTTCAGCCTTGATGAATTTTTTCTCAAAATCTGTATGAATTACTGCTGCTGCTTGGGGTGCTTTCATTCCTGCCGTAATCGTCCAGGCGCGAGTTTCGGTTTCTCCTGTAGTGAGATAGGTACGCAAGCCCAACAGGTCATAAGTCGCCCTGATTAGAGATTTCAAACCTCCTTCTTCTACTCCCAATGCTTCGAGAAAGTCTTTAGTTTCTTCTTCAGATAGCTCAATTAATTCAGACTCTACTTGAGCAGAAACCACTACTACTTTAGCGTCTTCTCCCTTAGCGAACTCACGAACTTCTTCAACCCATTTGTTCCCTGTAGCCAAGTCGTCTTCTGAGACGTTGGTTGCATAGATAATAGGTTTATTACTAAGTAGTCCTAAAGGTTTAATAGTTAATTGCTCGTCTTCTGATAAATCCATAGTCCTAACAGATTGACCATCATCTAAAACTTCTCTAATTTTGTTGAGTAATTCTACTTCTGCTTGGACATTTTTATCGTTTTTTGCCTGTTTGCGCTGTTTGGCAATCCGACAAGACTAGCTCTAAATTAATGATTTCAATGTCTCGCACTGGTTCTACAGAGCCAGCTACATGAATAATATCGTCATCATCAAAACAGCGTACCATGTGGACGATCGCATCAACTTCGCGGATATTGGCAAGAAATTTATTGCCCAATCCTTCTCCTTTGCTAGCACCTTTAACTAGTCCTGCAATATCAACAAACTCAATTCTCGTGGGGACAATTTTTTGCGAACTAGATAGTTTTGAAAGTACTTCTAAACGATTATCGGGAACAGATACTACTCCAACATTGGGTTCGATAGTGCAAAAAGGAAAGTTAGCGGCATCAGCTTTAGCATTGGCGACTAAAGCGTTAAACATAGTAGATTTACCCACATTGGGTAATCCGACGATTCCTGCTCTTAACATGATGGCTTGTGTAGACTCTTAGATATTAGTCTGCCAATTTTACTTTATTGCAACTAGATAACTCAAACATATAGCCTCTACCCCAGACGGTTTTGATAAATTCGCTGTTGAGATCGCCAATTTTTTTGCGAATCCGACCTATGTGAATATCGACTTTGCGATCGTCTCCATCATAGTCATCTTTATTCCAAATTGCAGAAATTAACTCTGCTCTATCCCAGACACGATTGGGATTATTGGCTAGGAAATATAATAAATCAAACTCTAATGCGGTTAAGGGAATACTACGATTGTTCAAGATAACTTCACGACGATAAAAATTAATTTTAAGGTTATCTAAAATAATGGAATTATTAGCATTCTGACCAGTTATCGCCTGGCTACCTCTTCTGAATAAAGCTTCTACTCTAGCTTTTAATATTTGTAAATCGAATGGTTTAGCAATGTAGTCATCTGCACCTCTAGCAAATGCTTCCAAGATATAGGAATTATCTGTCATGGAACTCAACATAATAATCATTACATTGGTTTGACGCATTTCTTCGCACAGGGTTAATCCAGTGTCATCAGGAAGATTTACATCTAAAAGAACCAAATCTGGCTGAAAGCTCTGAAACTTTTGTCTAGCGATCGCACAATTGGGAGCAATTTCTGTAATGTAATTGTTATAGCTAAGAAATCTATCTATTAAATGTTGCAGTGCTAAGTCATCATCAACAATCAATATTTTTTTTTTCTTACTCTCCATAAGATTGTAATAATTATTCAATAAATACACTGTATATGCCTTTTTTTACTTGTCTGATTTTTCAAACAATATCAGAATAATTACTTATAAAGCGATAGCTATTCTTTATTTTCACCCAATCTTTATCAAATAACTCTGTTGTATAAAGTTAATATTTTTTATTTGTTATTTCAGTACTGTTTTGTCAGTAAATTTACGGATGTAATTGCTGATTATTAATTATTAAAGCAGAGCAGCAACAGCTTTTAAATTATCAGCAATAATTTCGTCCCCAAAAATCTTCTATTGTTTGCCAAAAATATTTCTAATACGATAAATTGGTCTTCTTTGAGATTCATGATAAGTACGCATTAAAAGTTCAGTAACCAAACCAAAACAGAATAGTTGAACCCCAGTTAAGATTAATAATACCGCCAAAATTAGCAAAGGGCGATCGCCAATATTCTGCTCAAAAAATAGTTTTACAATAGTTAAATACATTCCCATTCCTACTCCCGCAGTTAAGGAAATTACTCCTCCCAATCCAAATACAAGCATTGGACGAGTCAAGAATTTTTTCATAAAGAAGACTGTCATTAAGTCCATGACTACTCGGATAGTTCTACCCAAGCCATATTTGCTTTGCCCAAATCTCCTTGCATGATGACGTACTGGTACTTCGGCAATTCTTGCACCTTCAATATAAGCTAGGGCTGGCAGAAAGCGATGTAATTCTCCATACAGATTCATATCGGCGATTAATTCTGCACGATAAGCTTTGAGAGAACAGCCGTAATCATGTAATAACACTCCTGTTACTTTGGCAATAATAATATTGGCAATTTTGGAAGGAAGTAATCTAGTTAGTGCTGCATCCTGTCTATTTTTGCGCCAGCCACTCACTAAGTCATAACCTTCGTCTAGTTTTGCCAACAACATGGGAATATCAGCAGGATCGTTTTGTAAATCGCCATCTAGAGTGACGATTATTTTTCCCAGTGCAGATTCAAAACCCGCAGCCATTGCAGCAGTTTGTCCATAGTTGCGACGCAGGATTACTGCTTTTAGATCGATACGCCTTCTAGCTAAATTGGTCAGTACATTTGTAGAGCCATCTTTTGAACCATCATCAACACAAATAATTTCATAATTTAATTTTGTTTCAGCTACAGAATCTGCGATCGCATTAACTAAAGTTTCTACGCTTTCAGCTTCATTATATATAGGCACAACTATGGATAAATCTAGTTTTGGCGACTCAATGACGGTAGAGTAGTTACGGCTTTCTGTAGATGAATATGGCATATCAGTACAATTATCAATGGAATTTAACCAGGATACAATAATAGACCTTTAATTGGCTTGTTTGGGTGTATTGTTCTAGTTCATGGTTAGTGATTATACATGTCTTTCTAATGGGTTAAATTTGATGTCGGCAATCAAAGTTTACTAGTAAATGAAATTAACTGTTGTTTGGTTAAAGTCTCTTCGTCTGATTAGTTTGTTGTTAGCAATACAAATACCTGCTAAAAGTGTTTTAGCAGAATTCGAAAGCATTGATGTGTTAATCAACAATGCAGGAATTACCAAAGACTATTTATTAATGCGTATTTCAGAAGACGATTTTGATAAAGTAATAAAGGTAAACTTAAAATCGGTTTTTAATT
>CAKZYI010000157.1 GCA_937884735.1 uncultured Pleurocapsa sp. | reverse complement strand
CCCGCTGGGCATCCCAGTCACATTTATACCCTGGTAAAGCTGTTGCAATTTTTTCAAAAGAAACCCGATAGCTGCGATTATCGGGGTCACTCGGACCAAAGCTTAACTTACAGCCAGGGAAAGTATCGGCAACTATTTTGGCAATGTCTTTGACTTGATAGTTATAAGCTGTATCCCCAACATTGAAGATTTGATTGTGAATAATATCTCTTGGCGCTTCTATGGTACAGGCGATCGCTTTACAGATATCTAATATATGAACCAATGGTCGCCAGGGAGTTCCATCGCTGGTCATTTTAATTTCTTTGGTCGTCCAGGCTAATCCCGACAGGTTGTTTAAAACAATGTCAAAGCGCATTCTGGGGGAAGCACCAAAAGCTGTCGCATTACGCAAAAAGGTGGGAGAAAAACCATCATCAGCCATTGCTTTGACATCTTTTTCTACCATTGTTTTACAAATGGCATAGGTTGTTTGAGGATTAACAGGAGATTCTTCGTTTAATTCTCCTTCGGCAATGCCATAAACGCTACAGGAAGAAGTATAAACAAAACGGCGCACACCCGCCTGTTTTGCCAAGGTAGCTAAATGAACCGAACCCTGATGATTGATATCATAAGTAATATTAGGAGATAGCTGCCCAGTAGGATCGTTAGAAAGCTCCGCCAAATGAACCACAGCTTCCACTTCTTCAAGGTCTTCGATAGTAATATTTCTAATATCTTTATTGAGGGTTTTAGAAGTTAATTCTGTTCCGTTGTAAAGCCAGCCTACTTTGTAGTAGCCAGTATCGACGGCTATAATTTCATGTCCTTGCTCCATTAGCATTGGTGCAAGTAAAGAGCCTATATAACCCTCTGTTCCTGTTAACAGTATTTTCATGGGATAAATTTGTTGTTTATTATTTTGGATATAGCAATTCTTAGATTTGCGAGGTACATCTTTATTAGCCATTAGCCAAAACTAGAGTATCAGACTATACCTCGTGTATGTGATAACCGCCATAATAAAAGAAATTATTATATTTAGCTTTTGTTTAAAAGCTTACAATATATAACGTTGAGACTTTTAAGATCGTTAAATTAATCATTATTGTACTATGCCAATACAATATAGCAATCCTATCTAAGTTGTGAAAATATTAGTCTTAAATGTCATTCGTCATCGGTCTTTTGTTATCAGTTTTTTAATAAATGATCCCAGACTGCTATAAAGCATAAAATAATAGCTTAAAAGATGACTAATTATAACTTTTACAGCGATCGCAGTACATGAAGTTAATTCTTTTTTTGATACTTGTCAATAGAATCTTAAATTATAAGCACAGTAAAAACTACCTGGCTATTGCTTTATTGCATTTAAATCTCGACTTAAGATTTAGAGCAAAACCTGCAACTAAAATAGTTAATACCCCTGTAATCCATAGAGGAGTAGTGTAATTCAAACTTACCAATAAACCAGATATTATCGGGCCGATCGCATTAGACATACTAAGATAAGAAGAGTTTATTCCTAATACCTCTCCCTGTTCTTTGGTGTCAGAATTAAGCGATAAAACTGTATCAATTAAAGGCATAGGAAAAGAATTAACTATGCCAAACATGAACATAATAATTACAAATGCACCATAGGTTGGGAAAGTCGGCATAAGTAAAAAAGTTACTCCACGCAAAGCAAGAGAAACAGCAATAATATTAATTAGATTGAATTTTTTACTCAAAGGCTCAAGAGCGAATACCTGAGAAATAAAGCCCAGAATTCCTACCAAGGCAAACATCATTGCCAAGCCCTTGGCATCTTGGTTTAAAACGTTCAAGAAAAATGGTTGAAAGGCAAAAGTAAAAATCGTAAAGGTGCTACCACTCAAAAAAGTTAAAATAAATAAATTGCCTAACTGCGGTCTAGCTGCTGATTTGGCAATCTTACCAAAAGCAAAATCATCCCAGCCTAATTTAAAGTCTCCCTGGGTTTTTGTAGTTTCAGGTAAGAAAAACAAAGTTAATAGTGAGGCAAAACCTGCAATACCAGCACTGACTATA
>CAKZYI010000156.1 GCA_937884735.1 uncultured Pleurocapsa sp. | reverse complement strand
TCTTGACCATCTAAAACCACATAATCTTCTTCTAAATCAAACATAATTAATTAATCATAAAAAAGCGTTCTCTATTAGATATTTGTGGAGATTCGTTAGTGCAATTAAAGCTATCTAACTTTTGACAAATAGCATCTAACTTTGCTTCGATTTCCAATAGTTTTTGACTGTTGCCCGTTTCAATTTGAGCAATTAATGTATCAAGTTTTTGATTGACTTGGCTCAAGTCAACCGTGGCATTAATGGGAATATTATTTAGAGCAGCAGCAATATCTGCTAGTAGTAAATCAGTTTGAATACCTTGATATTGCCAAACTTTAATTACTACATCTTTAAAATACTTTGGCGGGTCATAAATCAAATTAAAATCAAGATTAGCAACCTGTTTCAACTCGATTAAATTAACCTGATTTATTGAGACAAAATGCTGTGATGGTGATAAATCAAACTCATCAAGCTCGTACTGTTGAGCAATAAACCCACCCGCTACCCAATGAGATTTAGCATTACTGGCTACTACCTCAACAGCAATAAAATTACTGTTTAAACTAACATCAAGGTCAAGTTTGGGTATTTGGGGTTCCGTATCCAACTTTGACCTTGATAAATCAACAATTAATTCCCAATCATTGTCATTAGTTGGATTGATTTGTCCGTTAACAACCACATCTAATTAATTGGTTTAACTGTTGTTCTGTTTGTTCAATGTAGGCATCCATATTGCGCGTTTCGACAAATGTTTCTACATATTCAAGTACGTCTTCATGACAGACATCATCTGTAGCTAAAGCAGCAAAGAAGTTTTTCTGCTCGACATGATGAGCTAACATCTGATTCATCGCCTCGCGATCGTCAATGACATCTACTGGAGGAATATAAATGTTAGCTACCTTACGTTGAAGTATTACGTTCATTAACCTACGTTGACGGTTGGAATTTGAGTTGAAGTTTCTAATGCTTTGCCACCGCCATCAGTCTTGAAGACTTCCGCCTCATAACTCACGCTGCTTGGTATATTATCTGCATTAGAAGGTGCTTTAATATCGTTGAGGTTAAAGCGATATACGTCTAGTTCGTCAACATCCTTGAGAACAGTCTCGTTTGTACCATCACCAGCATCGGTAACGCTAGTTGTACGACCAAAAGGAAAGCTAAACGTCCGTTTGGGTACATATTTGTAGGGTTCTTTGGTAATGCCTGAAATCTTATTTTCCTGTGTTGAAGCACCACCACGAGAGAAGGAAGCACGCATCAAAGCGGGATAATAATCGGCATTTTCTCGCTCTCCCCCTGCAATACGGTTAATTCCTAGTTTTTCTTCATTAATGCCAGTAGCACGAGAGCTTAAGCCATTTAGAGAGTAAACAGAAATACTAGCCTTATATCTTTGATCTGGGGTCGAACCAGAAGGAGTTAAAGCAAAGGGATATAGAGCTATTTCAAATAGTTCTCGTCCCGCATCAGGTACTTTGTTAGTTTGAGTAACCTTATTTACTCCTTTGAGATAGTCTAAAAACGCTTTGGTTCTGCCACTTTCAGGATTACCCGTACCAGTACCTTTTAGCTCTCGAAGTAATCTACTAAATCGTTGTTTTTTGCGAGGCATAACTTATTATTCATATATTGATTTGTTACACCTCTTTTGTAGCCTTGATTCTAGAAGTTTCTGGGCTATACGGAAACCTATAGGATTCCGCAATTAGAACCAAAAAAAAATAAACCACTTAAATTAAGCCCATTCCAGGGCATCAAGATACTTTTTACTACGATCGACAAGTATCACTCGGTACTGTAACTTAGCGATGGTTAGCACTGCATACTGGAAGCGACAGTTAGCCACTGGTCGCCACCTAGTTTTTTTCTGAAATTTGCCGTATACCTTCTCCGTACCCGTAGGATTGGTGACACTATCGCGCTTAGGATTATGATCGGTGCATTTATCTGCATCATAAACGCCCCCTGTCACATCAATTAGCTTTTTGGCTACTTTTATCCCTTCAGCCTCAGAGATAGCTAATATGTTGCTATTTAGCCCCAATGCGGGGTCTTTATAGCTGATTAGGTGCTTACCTTTCTTCCAAATGTAGCCATTGCCTAGAGCAAATTCAGTTTTGATTTTTTTGGCTAATAGTTTTGCTTTGGCCTCAGTCATAGATTCTGAAGTTTCATCCATCAACCTAAAGGTAAGTTCCCCTTCAACTGCCCGTTTACCACTAGGTACGGCAGCAGCATCTTGCCGAAAAACCAGTTTTACTTGAGGTCGATAAGCTACTGATTCATTTAACTGATCGAAATTGATGCCGAACACGTCAGGACGCAAATGTACCTGCTGCACCTGATAGCGGAAAGTCATCATCTTGAGAAACGCCATGTTTTGAGACTCTTTTGGTAGAACTAAACAGGCTCGTTTGGCTTGTTTTCTGGGTACATCATTATCGGGTACGTCGTCGGGTACATCAGAAAACCACTCGTTAACCTCTTTGTTGTAGGTTTTGCGTAAAAATGAACGCAGATTTTCCCAATTCTTACTAACTGCCATAATTACTATTAATCTGGCTCTTTTTTGAGTAGGTCGAGACGGTCTATTTCAGGGGATTGTGATTCTGTGACTTTGGTATTGCGATCGGTAGTAAAGGCTTCTAGAAAATCTGTAGTAGCTTGAGTTAACTCGTCAGAAGTGGTGACAAGTTCGGTGCTAGTCTCTTTTATCTCTAGTCCTGTACTAACAACACTCGATATTCTTTCTGCCACATTTTCAATGTCTTCAATCTTGCCTAAAATGCCTTTAAATGGCGTTTTATAGTCAGGTTCGGGATTCATGAAATCATAGGTTTCATCTTCAATCACTCCTTGGTCCTGTAGGGCATTGCCAATTTGAGCAATGTGACCGCCAGTTATCTCATCAGCTTCTAAGAGAGCATTTTTTGTCCCTTGAATTGCTCCTACAGTGCTACTCACAGCTTGGTGAATGCGGTTAAGTTTTAGCCAAATACTAGTTATGGCAGTAGTAGTAGCTTCGGGGAAAATAGAATTGATTTTGTTTTTTATTGCGCCACCAATAGCGGAATTAACATCAATCGATTGACCTTGAGCATCGGTGATATTAAAAAAACTGAGTGCGCTGGTAGCAGCATCACCTAGAGTCTGTCCTACATCAGTTGAAAGCATTGCTGCATTGTGAATTGATGCGATTGTGCCTAGTCCATTGATGATTTTGTCAGCTTTGGTAAATGACCATGCCTCCTGCATGAATGATTTTGTGGTGGTAGTCGTCTCATCAATTTTCTTGAGTAAACCAATATCTAATAGCTGTAATGTTTCGCTCAAACCGTCTAATTTTGCAGAATCAGCCTCAGATAGCCCACCGCCACTAGAGCCTCCACAGCCTTTTTTACACTGGTCAATTTTGGGAGTAGTAGGCAGTTTCTTCTCAGATGGCACATTATCAGCAGCAGGTGCGCCAGGACTTTTAATCGGCGTTCCCTTGCCGACTGCGGGAATAGCTAGAGGAAATTGTTTAGTTGAACCTTTGGGTTTAGTTGTCCCTGTAGCCTTAGCCGTACCAGAAGATGAGCCTGTAGAAATAGGAGAAATGCTTGGCAGAAGAAAAGGTGTTGGTGTTGGTGCGGGTACAGATATGGGATTGTTAACTAAGTCGGCTGCTATTTTTTTGGAATCGTCGCTTTTTGGCTTTGGTATTGCAGGAATTTTACTAGGAGTCTTGGGCGCAGTAGGAGAATAGCTTGGGTAAGTGCTTGGTGTAATTGTTGGAATTGCC
>CAKZYI010000155.1 GCA_937884735.1 uncultured Pleurocapsa sp. | reverse complement strand
AAAACGCCGTGCAAACCCCCGTACCAAAAGATTAATCAAAGTTCGGGTAATCGATTACGGATAAATCAGAACGAAAGAGAAATTCTACTAGGTCGATTAAGACTCTGGAGAATTCTCCCAAAACGTTACGGTCTATGTATACTGGAAAGTCCAGTTCAAACAGATTGCAGATGAAATCGACCAGATACGCAAGTATATAATCAAAAAGCTGCTTTTGAATGTCGATCCACTCTAGTGCCTGTGGTGAAACCACAATGGGGCTATAGGAAAGAATCAGCTTGATTAACTCTGGGGTCATCCAGTACAAAGGATAAGTGCTGATAATCAGCACCAAAATAAAGACAAAGCCAGCCATAAGAGATATAGGTGAGGTGATAAATGTATTTATCGCAGAGTAAAAGGTATGTCTGCGTTGAATTTTGCCAGCCTGGACTTATGGGTAACGAATAGTCGCTACTCATAAGTTCCATAACATCACTCATAAATCAGAGATTAATGTTAAATCTATTCAGATCGGCTCAGTTCAAGACCCTATCCCAATCGTTTACGACGAGGATTATGGCGATTACTCTTAGAATCTTTGGCTTGTTTGGCTTTTTTAAGATTAATCACACGAGAAGATATGATTTTGGGAGTCTTTATCGCAAGCTTGGGTAAAGGCTTTTTCTTTGACTTAGGCAAATCTGTCTCTACATTTCGTGTTGAGTCTCCTTCAAGCCATCTTATTATCCGCTTGATTGTGTCTGGTGTTATTTGGAAATAAAGACCAAGCAGAAGTAGGAGTATAATCAGCAGAAGTAAAATCTCAGGACGAAGCAATATTGAGATATAAACCAATATTGCCAAGAGAATACAGAGTATTACTTTAATGTCTAGATTGTTTTGTTTCATTGAATCTTTTCACTCTCCAGACTTAAAAAGCGATACTGATTCGTGTTTTTTTCTGACATAATAATATGTTGGGTGAATGCAAATACCCCGAACCTTTGATAGTGGGAAACGGTATTCGCGTTTATTTGATTAACAACAACGGTTTTGATGAAAGCAATTCCTGTTGTTGAGAAGAAAAGAAATAGAGAGTGTGTTAAGAGACACTCTTTATTTCAGGTCTTGTTGTTGATAGCCACTACTCATTAACTTCGGCAACTAGGATTGAGACCCAGAAGTGACAGACCCTAGTTAATGAATCGGCTTTTCATAAATTTCCCATATAAATTTCCCAAACCACGTCAGTTTCGCTTGAGTTTGGATTATATATGTAGCGAGTTTGTGTCGATAAAAAAGGAACTCAATAAGAATAAAATTTCTCAGCGATATGATTTTATCAAACCTCAAGTCAGCAAAGCAATGACTCTAGATTTAGATAAATTCAGTTCTTTTTTACAATCAATAGAATTTGATTCAATGAACAATATGGCTACAATATCAACAACTCAGAATGCTGTTCTCAAAACAATTGATAAAATATTTTCAGGACTAACCTTTGGTAAAGACAGAACTAATTGGAAGTTACTTTACATCAAATGGAACGAATCATTAAAGCTATGGACAGAGCTATATCAGGACGATCCAATAACATATAGTGAAGAGCCAGAAACAAGCGAATTCAAGCGACCATCAGAACCAGGACTCAGAAAGCTTCGAGATAGGTTGAATACTGCACTTAAAAGTTGTTCTAACGTTAAAGCTATTAATTGCAAGCATAGCGTTATTGAATATCTATGCTTGATATTTTTTACCCGCACTTATGAAGAATGTGCTTCATTGACCGAAAATCAATTACTTAAAGAGGTAGACCCTATTTTTATGGACGCTTTGGAGTTTTCAGCAAGTGGTATAAAGTCAATACTAGCCTATGGTTTTGGTGTTCCCATAATGGATTCTTCCAGTTTTGAGTCAATGTTTGATGATAACCAAGCACAACTCAAATATATAGTCCTCTCTCCTCACATAGTTCAAGAAATGGATTATGAAGACATTTTTGATAGTGAAGAAGAGAAAATCACATACTTACAAAAAGCAAAAGAGGCAGAAAAAAAAGAACAATTATTGGGCAGAATAGGTATTGGAGAAAGTAGTTATCCACTTAGAAGTCCAGAAGATTTTAGGGTATTCAAACAAATCTTGTGGACTAATTATAATGTATTAATAAATATTTACGAGCGTATTAATTCAAAAAGCGTACAAGTCAAAGTATCTTTTGATGAAGAGCAGGCGCGTGAATTTCTAAAACATGAAAATCCTGTTAATCAAATGACAGTAGTTAATCCCCATGAAAAAAAGACATTTTTATTCTTAAATACATATTACTTAAACCAAAGAGGAAACTTCGATCGCTCCTTTGGCTTTGAAGCCAAGCCTGAATATGCTGATGAAATGGATAGAATGACAGACTTTTGGAAATCTTATATTGAAAAACTCTGGAATCACGAAAAGGTATTGTCTTATGAAGAAGTTATGGATTGGTTTGAAAACCATTTTAATGAATAATATTTGAAAATTTGGGTGTATAATATACACCCAAAACTTAACTAATTAATCCTTATTTTTATCCTTAGATATCTCAATCAGCCTTTTTTTTAACAGAGCAGTCACATCCATATCTACAAAGGGAGAATCTTCTGGAGTAAAAGCATCTACAAAATAAGCTATTGCTTCTTTATTATCGATTCCTGCCTCAATTAAGAGCAATTGGGCTGCACTTAAAAGATAATGGGAATACTGCTCGCCAGTCTCCTCAGTAGATGAATAAAGAAAAACGTCAGTTGCTTTCTCAAGCAAAGTAATAGCTCTAGAAATGTTTTGCACCGCCTGCTTACCACTCTCTTTGAGAGTGTATTTTTCTGAAAAATTAACCATTTAGTCATAACCGTGTAATGTACCGTAAAACTTATGGAAGCATTGAAAGAATAAGCTTCATAAGACATTCAAATATGGAGTTTAAGTAGCTTAAACCTAGGGACTTGTTGCAGATTGTGAGTTGCCTCCGTAACAAGTCGGTTTTTTGTAAATATGACATGGATGTTTGCCAAAGCGTGTTAGTTTCGCTTTGGCAAATATATCTTTGTAGCGAGTTTGTGTTCGACAAAAAAGAGAACTCGATAAACTTTGAGCTTGCTGGACATATGATTTTAGCAAACATCATTACAGCCTAACAATGAAACTAAATTCGCACAATTTCAGTTCTTTTTTGCAATCAGTCGAATTTGACTCAATCACAAAAAAAATTGAGATATCAACAAGCCAAAACGCCGTCCTCAAAATATTCCATAAAGTGCTATCAGGACTCTCTTTCGGGGCAAATAGAACTAGCTGGTTGCCCCTTAATAACAAATGGCAGGCTGCATACCAGTTGTGGCAAAGCTTGTATGAACAGGACTCATATAAGTACTCAGAAGAACCAGAAACCAGTAATTTTACAAAACCAACAGAACAAGGACTCAGAAAGCATCGAGACAAATTAAATGAAGCTTTTGCAGAAGATTCTGGAGATTGCAGTCTTATTTGTGAGCGTAGAGTCATCGAATATTTGTGCCTAATATTTTTCACACGCACATATAGCGAATGTACTGCACTATCCGAAGAACAGTTGGTTGCAGAGTTAGATCCGACTTTTTTCAACAATTTTCAATCTGCTGATAGCGATATTAAGTCAATATTCGCTTTTGGCTTTGGTGTTCCAATGGAGGACTC
This sequence comes from uncultured Pleurocapsa sp., assembly GCA_937884735.1. Classification (GTDB taxonomy): domain Bacteria; phylum Cyanobacteriota; class Cyanobacteriia; order Cyanobacteriales; family Xenococcaceae; genus Waterburya. Next base: position 17,135 of record CAKZYI010000155.1, on the reverse strand, counting down.
TCTTGCTCTTGAGTCAATATTAAAAGATAGCCAGACTAGACTCAAATATCTAGCAATCGCACCCAATATCTTGAATGATATGAGTTATGACGATATTTTTCAAAATGAACAAGAGCGACTGTCCTACCTAGAAGAAGCAGAAAGACAAGATAATACAAATAATGTCTTTAATAGAGCTTGTTTTCCACTCAGAAGCGCAATCGATTTCAGCCTATTAAAACAACTTTTAAAAACAAATTTTTCTGTGCTGCTAAATCTTTACAATCGTCTTGGATCGGACAAAATGGAAGTTAAGTTGGTTATTGACGAAGGCGACGTTTATCAACTAGCGAAAAGTAAACTATTAAAAGACTGGTTTCCCATAACTCAAGTCACTATTATTAACCCCTTCGATCGAAAAAGATTTTTACTTCTAAATTCGTATAGTGAAAACAAATCGCGAGAGTTAGAACACTTCTTTTTTAGTACTCCTTATCCTAGTGAAACTAAAGAACTCGATATAATGACTGAGTTTTGGAAGTCTTTTATCGAGACGAATTGGAACTCTGACAGATTTCCTAGTTTTGAAACTCTTAGGACTCTTTATGGGAGTTAAGAATCGATGCAGGGAAGACAGTTGGACGGGTAGAGTCCTTACCTGGAAACGTATTTAAGATATCGCCAACAAGCGATCGCTTATGTCTCCTGTCTCTGATAGGACAATTCAAAGGTCAACTCCTCAAAATTTGTAGAATTGAAAAATTGGTAGTTCGGACAGATCGAACTACCGTCGCCCTTTTTCCACAGACTGCTCCTTGGCACTTTCGCGTCTATACCACTCAGCTATCCGTAGTTCTTTAGCCTCTTCTTCGCTGATAAATCCCTTCTTCTGGGCAATGAAAATGTTGTAATATTCATTCTCCTCTTTCTTCCTTTGATTTAAGACCCGATCTACCTGCTGTTTCTTCAGCAATCCCAATGCCTGATAGGTGTTGAGGGTAAACTTGCTCGCCTTCATGATGCGCGAATCTTCCTTGATTAGAAGATACTGCTGATGACTGATATTGCCCTTCATATAAAGCACGAACGATTTCTTTTGAAATTTCTTAAATTCCCGCTCTTTCTTCTCAAACTTCCTATCTAGCACCGCTTGCCGTTTTTCCCGATGCCAGAGGATAATTTGTCTGGCTATTTCTATTGCCTTTTGGGTTTTAGTCCTATCTTTAGTAGTGGAGATTTCTTTGGCTTGATCCGTCAGGCTAAATTTATCGGTATCCTGTTCGTTAGCCTGGGCATATTTCGCCATAAACAGTTCTGAGATAGCTTTTGCCCGATTTACCGATAGTTCCCCATTAGCTACCTTGATAGTGGCATTGAGGACATGGTGTTTGTTGAATGACTCATCTTTTCTTTTTGCCAGCACAGCAGCAATCTCGTTATCGTAGCTGGTTGAGCGCATAGTCTTTGCTTTCTGCTGATTAATCACATTTTTGAGGCTACAACCCATTTGTTTGAGTTCCCTGCGCCACTGACGCTTTAAGTCGCCAATATCCTGATTGTGGTCTTTAGCCTTGCGGGATTTGAGGACAATATTGCGAATTTGAGCAGCACTCATATTCTCTTTGGTTTTTTCCTTAATCTCCAGACTGCGCTTGCTAAAGTGTTTGGTAACTTTTCCCGATATGCCGTGAATGCCAAAGCTACAGCCAGAGTCATTGGAAAATTGGCGATCGAAGGTTTTGATTCCGTATTCTTTTTCCAGCGATCGCCTCAAATCGCTTAAATAGATTTGCCCTGCGGTATAACGTGCCTGGAGGGTCTTTTTACCATCAACCGCACCATAGCCTTTACCGTCTAATCTTTCCCCACTGTTGATTTGTACGCAGTGGGTATGTAGTTGCATATCCTTCGCTCTGGAGGTGATATGAGTAAAGCAAGCAAAGGTTGATTTTGCCTGATGCCAGAAGGTTTTTCTGCTGCCGTCGGGCTGAGTCTGGGTACTGCGGGTATAGGTAGCATTTTGGTCGAGATAGTCCATTGCTTTCTTGGCAGCCTGATTGTGGAGGTTCACCAACCTTTGTGACTCGTGTTCGGGCAGCATCATCATTAGAACCGAAACATCTTTGGGCGCAGAAAAACAATGGTCGTAAGCCAAAGTTGGATTGTGTTTTTTCTCTTCTCCAGTTTTTTTATCAATGTAGGTTCTGACGGTGCTACCGCCCCTTCTCATAGTGGTAGCACCGTCGGGAGAAAGACCATTAAATAAGTTTTTTAAGCGGGAATCTTGGTGCTTAATATCATCAGCATCAATGCCAAAAGATTGCGCTCCCGAACCATAAAAGAAACCAGGAGCTTCGCTTTCTGAAGCATAGTATTTTTCGTGTTGATTATTTAGATAGTAATCAGCTCTACCTCGGTGAATTATCCCAATACTGTCCATTTTCTAAAAACGTAGCGATTTGATTGAATTGTGGGTGTTTGGAGTCGTATTTGTCTTTCTTTAACCACGCTACCATGCGTGCAAATGTGTCAGGCGGGATTCGAGTCGAAGCCCGCCGTTCTTATGGTTTTGGTCTTGGGGTTTTCCGCGCTCGATTCGGGCGCGAGTCTTGCCTCAAAGTTGCTCATGAGTAACTTTGAGGCGTAGAGCTATGAAATAGCTCGATGGACTTTTTTCTGGGGAGAAAAAAGTCTTTTGAAAAATTGGAAAAGATAACTTGTCCATGATTTTTGCCCAACAAAAGCCCTCCGAAATTTTGGGCGATCATAGTGGGCAAAATTGTGGTCAAGTTCGACTTTTATGAATGGCTTATTCAATGGCGAAGCGGTTGAAAAGTTGTTTATAAAAGTTGACCTTCTCAAACTTGATGACGTTGAACAGGAGAAATAGGAATGAATCGCATTGAAATGGGCGAAGCTCTGGGTATTGAACTGGGTTATTTTACGGGTACGTCGAGCTATCATCGCTGTAGTCCGTACTTCCCTAATGTACTGCTGACTGATGGCACGAGGTACATGGGAGATAAGCTGGAATGTTTTTGGCTCTTCGATCTGATTGGGCTGTTGCAAAAAACGCCCCGCATCGCCAAGCACCCCGAATTACAACGGCTTCAGTTTTGGCATCTGTTGGTTGCTGATGATGCTTCGGCAAAACTTAACTGCGAGTGGGACAAGGACGAACTTGTATATTCCCACGAGATTCCTTTCACCGATTTTCCTGCCACTTTAGAGCCTCTTTGTCTTTATTCTCAACGCCTAGACCTTCGAGCAATTGGGGAGAAAGGCATCGGTTGGGTAATTCATCTTCCTTCGGAGTATTAACTATGGAAACTGATATTTATGATGAGGAGATAGAATTTACTCCTGAATATTCGGCTATGGATCTACTGGAATTGGAGCGTGAGATAAGCAGTCAACTTGATTATTGTCTTCAGGCTTGTTTTATGTCGAAAGAAAAAGCGAAAACTCTTGAAAAACGGTTGACGATTTTTGAAAGGTATTATTGGGGTTTGTTTTTCCTTGTTGTTCTGTATGTGGTGCTGGATTTATTGGGGGAGTTAGGGGTTTTGATTTGACTTACCACAACGTAGTTGTGAAACTGTCTCAATCCTGCATGGTTCGAGGATTTAAGGTGATGAAGGAGCGACTTGGGTAGAGCCACCCCAACATCGAAGTTGAACAAGAGACTATAGAATTACTTAATTTACAGAACATTTCAAGCAAAATATTGCTATTTCTATTATTTTTTCAGTCTCTACTTCTAGTAGATAATTCCCAAAGTCTGGTTTTATAAATATCTAAGTTATCTTGGCTATCAGGTTAAGCAAATTAGAAACCTAATTGTTAAATATGGTTTAGGAGATAGTAATGTCGGTTAAATATGAATTGATTATCTATTGGAGCGAATCAGATGACGCTTTTATAGTAGAAGTTCCAGAATTACCTGGATGTATGGCAGATGGTCAAACCTATGTAGAAGCGGTAACTAATGCCGAGACTATTATCCAAGAATGGATTGAGACGGCTAAAGAGTTGGGGCGTGATATTCCTACTCCTAAAGGACGATTACTTTATGCTTGAGTAGGTTTTTTAGAACTGCTTTCAAATATTTCCCTAAAAGCAATCATTAGTTCAGAAAAGTGATTATTGTTTTGAAAATAGTAGTTCTTCTCCAGACTGGCTATAGCCAAGAGACTGAACTGAAGGTGATTTTGGCTAATTTAATACAGGCTTGAGATGAAGCTTTATCACGGCACATCCGAACGCTACCTCCAACAGATTTTGAGAGATGGTTTGCAGCCCAGAGGTGAGCTAGATGGAAACTGGGAGAAATGCCCTTCACGGAGCGACTGCGTGTATCTGACTGTCGCCTATGCTCCTTACTACGGATTCTTTACGGCAAATGAGGAGGAGCAGATTGTTATTGTCGAAGTTGATTCTAATCTGTTAAAGCGGGGTAATCTGCTTCCTGATGAGGATTACATAGCTCAAGCCACTGAAAAGGATGCTATCCCTGGAGAAACTTTGGAGGAGAGGACTATCTGGGTTCGGGATAGATTACACACCTTCGCTGACTATCAAGAGATGAGTCTAAATGGGTTGGGCAATTGTTGTTATCGGGGGACTATTTCCTTAGAAGCCATCACTCGGATTGCGATCGCTGAACCAGATAAAACTAGTAATCTATGCTTGATGGCAGCAGATCCGACGATTACGATTATGAACTTTGCTTTGATGCAGGACGTTTATCAGAATTTGACCAGGGCTTTTGCTGGCTATCCTGTGGAAGCAAAAACGCTAATTCTTGACTATGTAGCTATCCTACGGGAGAAAACGGATACCGAGAACTTTGCCAAGCATTTGGATGTGCTTCAGGCGGAGATGGAAACGATTACAGTGATGAATGTTAAGGCATCGCGAGCGATCGCTGTTTGAATTATCAGAAAGCTAATAGTATTGAAATAAATTTGATATCTTCCACTGCTGTCCCAGAGATTAAACAGGTCATGGGCGCACTATCTAAGATTACGAATCGTTCGCCAGAGGAGATTAAGCCCTACCTGGATGAGCTAATTGAACGTCTTGTACCAAAGGAAGATAGTTTTGATTCGGCTTCATTTTCCGAGACTTCTACTCATGAGGAATGGTCGGCAGAATTTCATCAGTGGATTGATAGTCATAAGAATCGGAATATTCCCGTTCTTAGTGATGAGGCAATGAGCAGAGAAAGTATGTACCCAGATCGCTGGTAGTAATTTATGAGTTATTTGCTGGACACTAATATTTATTCTGCTGCGATTTGTTAGCCCTGAAGATTCAATGCACTCCTTTAATGTGAAAGACTTTCGACGCTTTCAAACGGAAGTTACCCCAATTAGTCCACAACAGATGAACGATCTTGATAAGTAATTAAAAGCAGCATTGACCATGAAACAGGAAAAAGGTAGTAGTAATGTTTTTACTGATGTAAATGTTCCTCAATCAGCACTTTATTTGGCTAAGGCTCAACTAGCTCATCAAATCTCTACGGTTATTGGGGAGAGAAATTTAACTCAAACGGAAGCTGCTGAAATTCTTGGTATCAATCAACCCAAAGTTTCGGCACTTATTAGAGGTAATCTTGATGGGTTTTCTAGCGATCGCCTTTTCAAGTTCCTCAACCTACTAGATCGAGATATTGAGATAGTTATTAGACCTCCATACTGACCCCAACCATGAGGCAGGAATTAGAGTAGTCTAAGTCCACTAGTGAAATTGTGTGCTATCAAAAGCCCTTTAAAAGCCATATTTAAACACCCAAATTTTTCTTTCGCCCCTGTAATAGCCCAAATATGAGGGCTGAGAGGATTTTTGCTCTTTTCACGATCTTTTTTTCGGAACTAAGTGCTTAATATTTCTTAACAAATTATCTTACTTCAGCAGAGGTGGAAGAGATGGTGGTGATGGATGTTAAGGCATTGCGAGTTAAATAGTGAGCTACGTTTCAATGGAATCATGGTAGGACGTATCGATTTCGTATTGTGCTAGAACTTTTTCAATATGGTGGTCTATGTCAAAATCATATTCAGGTAAATGAAGAAGAATGATTTGCGACCAGGATTCAATCATCAATGGTTCGATTGCCTCAAAAGCAAAACGCAAGGTACATTCAATTAACCGTGTGGGGCTTACATTTTCGCTAAACAACAGCGTCCTTAAATGTGCTGCTTGACGGTATACATCGGAATTTTTGAGAGTATAGCCAGTAGACTTTCTCAGCATCTCTGGAAGACGAGGAAAAGCCATCCTTGCGGAATAACCATGCAGGAGTTCAATTTTCAGCAAATCCCCAGCATTCTCTCTTGATTCGACTTCGAGTATGCGACCCCGAATTAGGAGTTCGGCAGCAGAAATTGAATCGAGAAATGCCAACGGTATAGAAATCTGAGAATTAAAATCATCTAAGGTAACTTCTGCCACTGCCTTGCCTAGCTTTTTCATGCCAAGGGCAATAAGATTTTGAGCAGCAAAGTCAAACATAGTTGTCTAAAAAATCAAGCTTAATGATATATTAGTACTAGCTCAATGGCATCAAATACCTTGTGCTTATCATCAGAGATGATACCTTTAACTAGTGACACCATTCATTACTCAAATGCAAGACAATACTGCTTCTAAATTACCTCGAACATCGAAAAGAAGGGCATACAAGCATAACGTTCTTGCTCAACCGTTTTTGAAATGGGCTGGAGGAAAACGCCAGCTTTTACCTGCTATTAAAGAGTATTTGCCTCAAAAGTTTGGTCAATATTACGAACCCTTTATCGGTGCTGGTGCGGTTTTATTCTCTCTACAACCAAAGAAAAGCATCATCAATGATACTAACAGCGAACTTATCAACTGCTATCAAGTAATTAAAGATAATCCAGAAGAGTTATTAGAACTGTGTCAAGAACATCGAGCCAATAATTCTAAGGAATATTTTTATTTATTGAGGGAACAGGACAGAAGAGATGATTTTAAGGATAGAAGCCCCCTAGAGAGGGCTGCCAGAATTATTTATCTCAACAAAACTTGCTTTAACGGTCTTTTTCGGGTCAACAGCAGCGGTCAGTTTAATGTGCCTTACGGAAACTATGCCAATCCAACCATTGCCGATCCTGCTGTTATTTACGCCATCAGCACGTACTTAAATCGAGGTAATGTTCGTATCCTCAACGGAGATTTCGCCAAAGCCGTTTCTACTGCTAGAAAAGGGGCATTTATTTACTTTGACCCGCCATACCATCCTATATCTGACACTTCATCCTTTACTGGTTATAGTGTTAATGGGTTTGGAGAAGCAGAGCAAATTAGATTAAAAGATCTCTGTGACAAGTTAACCGAGCGTGGCTGTCAAGTACTAGTAAGTAATTCATCTGCCGATTTGATTAGAGAAATTTATTCAGATCCTAAGTATGAGATTGTCGAAGTTAAAGCAACAAGAGCTATTAATGCGGTAGCATCCAGACGTGGCAGAATCAATGAACTGTTAATCCATAACAGATATGACCGCAAGCAAGTCCAAGAATGATCAAGCCTGGGAAGTTATTTTTGAAGAGGAGCAGATTCTTAAGGTAATTGCCAGACAAGGCTTTTTTGAGATTTCATCAACCAGAATTAATCAGCAGCGCGAAGCTCGCTTGATGACCAAGTTTGACCACGCGGTTAAGCTGCCCCAAATATTCAAGGACAATGGCTTAACAATTCAGCCCATCTCACGGGGAAATTATATTATTGGGGCTTTTGAAAGTTATTTTGAGCTACCCAAAAAGTCTACAGAAGAGGTTGCTTATCGAGAGCTTCCGCCAAACATTGAAACTCTTGAACCTAGCAATATCTACTCGGAATCTTCCGCTATTATCTGTGCCTTCCTCTCAGGTATGATTGATGACCTACTGGGCGAAACGACTAATTTTACTGTCTTGGGCAGAATGTCTACGGGGACATTTGACTACAAAATCAGGAATCTGCAAACAGGATTGTTTCACGACATCAAAGTAACTAATTCCCAATGCGAAATTGATGGGGGATTTGAAGGTGAAAGTCAGTTTGCGATTATTGAAGCCAAGAGTGAAACTATCGAGGATTTTATTGTCCGACAACTTTACTATCCTTACCGACTATGGAATTCCAAGATAGAAAAAGAAGTTGTGCCGATATTTCTGACAATATCCAACGATATATTTACGTTCTATCGTTTCTGTTTTAGTGAGGAGGATTCATATAATTCTCTAGAGTTGGTTTCAGAACATCGATACTGTATCAGCAAAAGCGATATTGAGATGTCTGATATTAGAGATATCTTGGCTGAAACTGAAATAGTTCCTGATGATGATAATATTCCTTTTCCTCAAGCGGATAGTTTCCCCAGAATTATTGATTTATTGGGTCGGTTATATAATGCCAATGAGTTTTTAAGTAAGGATGAAATCACCCTAATATATGCCTTTGAGGAAAGACAGACTCACTATTACGTCACGGCAGCAATCTATCTAGGACTGGTCACGCGAGAACAGAAAGCAAAACAAGAGGTAAGGTACTCCCTCAGTCAGCATGGATATTTTGTGATGTCTCAACATCCCCAAAAGCGCAATATCGAGCTTCTTAAGTGCATCTTACAGCACCGAATATTTAATGAATCTTTGGCTGCATGGCTGGAGAAAGCGGAGTCGCTTTCTAAAGATGAGATTGTATCGATTATGGGCAAAGGAAAGGAAAAAATTGCTGTTGGTTCGGATACCACTCGTAGAAGGCGAGCTAGTTCTGTAAGGGGTTGGATTGAGTGGATCTTGGAATTGCCGATGGCAATGGTTTAATCGATCGTCTACATAAAAAATGCAACGGTTAATGACTCTGACTTACTCTCTATCTAAACGTTTTTTTAGTTCGGGGATTTCTTGAGCGGAGACGATCTTAACTTTGCCTTGAGAATCGCTGACAGCAATAGATTCGCCTTTTTGCCGATGGGTTTCTACGGCTTTATTTACTGCTTGTTTGAATAGCTGACTTATTTTATCAGTATCGGTAAAATCAATTCGATCCATAGTTTATTTGCTCCCAAATATCGTCTTTAATAATGGTAATTGCTCGATCTTTATTTTGAGAATAAGCTATCAGTTGATTGTCAAAAGAATTATCAAATACCTGCCAGGAATCGACTAATTTACAGTACAGTTCTAGAAAATTCTTTCTACCTCTATGATACCTGCGACGAATGACATCTTCAGGAATGTCATGACCGCCACTGGCTACTCTCAAGGCTACTCTGGCAATGGCTAGCTCAACGCTGTTCAACCAAACATAAATTAAGTTAACTCGATAACCTTCTGCTTGGCATCGTCTTAAGAATGGAGCAAAAGTGCGGGCTGCTAGGGTTGTTTCAAAGGCAAAACTACGCTTTTGTCGTGCTGAATTCTTCAGGTTTTGCAGCATAATTCTACTGGCTGGGATAGCCACTGCGTCTGGGTTATCAGGGTTTAATCGAGCAGCAATAATGTCGGCATTGATAAATTCGATATTGGCAAGAGTATGAAATAAGTTTAAGGCAAAAGTGGTTTTTCCTGACCCATTACATCCGCCAATGACATAGATTTCAGGCATTTTTGCTATTCATTATTAGTAGATGAGTTCGACACTATGTTTTTGCAGTAGAAGAGACAGGATAGCATATTGGTTTTTAGCTTGCTATGGCTAAATTGCCAGCACTAAAGATCGCTCTAACCACTGTTGGGCTTCTCGATAGTGGCGGAATTGACGTTCGCTGCGACGAAATTTAGGTATTAAATATCGATTATTTTATGCTTGAGTGCGTTCTTCAAATTGCTGTTTAATAGGGTATATTAAATGCTTCCACATAAATAATTGGATTCTTATTTCGCCTATCTTCTTGTCTCGATTACAGCCATTGTCAGTCCTGGTGCTGGTGTTATTCTGACACTTACTAATTCATTAAATTTCGGTCTGAAAACTAGTATCTACGGTATTTTTGGCATTTCTTTGGGGATGTTTATTGTTTCTATTATTGCTGGAGGAGGAATAGGGGTTGTAATCGCCAACTCGAACTCACTATATTTTGCTTTAAAAATACTTGGTGCTATCTACTTGCTATATTTTGGTCTAAGTCTGATAAAAACGAGAAATAAAACAATTGATGTTGTCTCTAGCAAAACTTCTCCGAAGCAAAAAAAGTTATTTGTAGAAGGTGTAAGCATAACGATAACTAATCCCAAAGCCATTATATTTTTTGTTTCACTATTTCCTCAATTTATTGATAGCGAAGCAAATTACCTGAGTCAGTTTACACTTCTCTCATTGACATTTTGTTTTTTAATTTTATTAATACATATTATTTACGGAACTCTTGCCAGTTTCATTAAAAGCAAATTGGCAAGATTTAATTATTTTAAGTACGTACATATCGCAGGTGGTTGTGCGTATATTATATTTGCTCTTAAATTACTGGATTTACATAATTGGGCAGCTAATTAGAACTACATCGCCAGTATTAGAGATCGCTCTAACCATTGTTGGGCTTCTTGATAGTAGCGGAATTGACGTTCGCTACGACGAAATTCGGGGGTATGTACCATCCTTTTACCATTCAATAATTTAGCACCGTGATGTTTGTGCAGTAGTTCGTGATAGAGAACTAATTCCACTACCATTTGCGGGACATGGGAACTGTCTAAAGTACGGCTCATAACTACCCTATCCCGCAAAGGTTCGTAGTGTCCTAGTTTGCGATGGGTTAGAGTTTTGTTCCAGGTCAAACGGGGTTTTGCCATCTCCCCTGCAAAGTATTCTTGGTTGATGGGGTGAAATAGGGCTTCTAAGTCGTAATAGTTTCCTTGGGGTGTCTCGGCATCAAGATCTGCTATTAAATCTAGTTCGAGGATGATATCGCTATATGCTTCTGTCGAACTAAAGTGACGAATTAGTTGTTTATCTTGGGGATTATTTCCCCGTATTGCAGTGTTGATAATGGCTTCTAGAATCTTATCCTCTGCCTGGATAAAGCCTTCACTTAACTGTAGTTCGATACTTCCTTGGCGATTCTGTTTGTATTTGTACAAGCCATTGTAGTTAGTGATGGTGACTTGAATCTCTGAGATATTTGACTTTTGGGCTTTAATGGCTTGATGGGCTAAGGTTTTTATTTTTTGAGTAGTCTGGATATGTAGCTTGAGATTATCCTTGTCAGTCAAAAACTTCATCCAGGCGTAGGCTTTACGGGAAGGCGTAGTTAAAGCAGCAGGGGTAAGCTGGTTTTGTTGGCAGATGCGATCGATTTCTCGGACGCATTCGGTTAAAGATTGCCCGATTGATTCTAGCTGGGAGTCTGTATGGTTATGCTTGAGTTGTCCTATCTGTTGTTGAATATTTTTTTGTTGTTTGACTATATTCTTGATTCGCAGAGTTGGAGTCGGTGTTGGTGTTGACGTGGATGTAAGATCTTTTTTTGATTGCTCGGTTAAAGGTAAGTTATGCCAATCTATATTCTTGAGGTAGTAGTAGGCTTTACGAGAGCGGGTAGGAAGACTATTGGGGGTAGTATTGGCTTCGGTGCAGATTTGTTCGATAGTATGCAGGGAATTAAGCACAAAGGCTTTGAAGGAATCTACTTCTTGGGGATTAATCCCATGCTGTAGTTGGCTTTTTACTCGCTCTGCTGTTTTGACAATTCCCTTGATACGAACCATTTGAAAGATAGTTTAAGCGAGATCGATCTGTTGTTGATGCGATTTTATAACAAATACAGAGCTATACCTATGTGTGGTTTATCGATCGAGACAGCGCAGGAACAAGCTAATTTTGTATTCTGACTTTGCAGCATGGCATCGGCGAATAAAGTCCTGGGGGGCATCTTCCGCTATAAAATATCGGGTAGGTTGCCAGCTTTCAGTTTTAACTACTTTCCATTCTTCCAACTTGGCAAGATGTTTTCTAACTGTAGTTTGGCAGAAGTCGATATTTTCTGCCAATTCCTTAACTGATTGGGAGGGCTTTTTGAGCAACTGTAAAACCAAGCATACTTGAATCAAAGGTAATAGATTTTGATTTTGATTTTGATTCAAGTTTGTTTGCTCAGAATCATCTCTCATAGAACAAATGTCCTCAAAATCTGCTTCAGAACGCTTTTTAAGCATAGACGTTAGTTCAAGCGAGCAGTATGTTCTTTGACTTGGGGTTTGGCTTTTGGTTTAGCCTTGGGTTTGTTTTTAGCTGTGGCTTGAGGTTTACCTTGTGGATTAGTGTTTCCCTTCGCCTGCTGCTTGACTTGATTTTGCTCCTTAACTGGGGGTTTTTCGGTTTTAGTTTCTGTCTTATTTCCTCTGGGTACTATTTCAAAGATATTGATCCCCGCTTCATCTAATTCGATCAATCCCTCAGCAGACATACTTTTCATCTTGCCTGAAAGAGAGGCTACCCATCGATCCCAAGTATCCATTTTCTTGACAATCTTTTTGAGACTCTTACGATTGACTTCTGCCTTAACGGTAATATCATTTTCTCCCCGAACCTCCAGCATTACTTTTTTGCCTTCTTCGGGTATATTCTGAGGTCGTTCGGTAAATTTAATAGTTAATTCGGGTATTCTGCCAGTTATCATTGCGCTTTAGTAGAAGAATTTAAAAAAGCTATATATTTTGAGCTTATCGCTTTTATTGGTTGTTAGGTCTTTTCTTTAATTAGATTTTGTGGTTGTGGCATAAGCTAGAGCAAAAGTCGTAATGGATTACAATTACTTTGAAAAAACCCCCTTCCCGTATTAATTACTTGAAGTAAACTATCGAAAGTCCTTTGGGTCAATACTGATAGGAGTATCGTGCTGTTCTATTAGATCGAGCAATTGCTCCACAACACGGTCATCGACTTCCAAAAAGAATCGCTTGTCGTCCGAACCGCGAGTGTCGTATAGCTTTGCCCTCTAATTAGTAATATTTCTAATTCTCTCAACCAGATCGGGACTGCCCATAAATCGAATATTCATCCTTCATTTCAGTAAAAGTTAATATTTTTTTCCACAGTGTCTTCGGCTGCGGTTGCTGCTGCTATTCTCCAATAGCTTTGAGTAGTTTTTGGGCAGATTCGGACTTGCTTTCCTTGAGAGCTTTAATTCCCCGTCCAGCGTAGATAGAAATGGCTTCCAGGAGTGCTTTGACTACTTCTGGGGAGTTCACATCAAAAGGAAATACCGCGCCCTTACTCCGTCGTGCTATTTCATGGAATACTTCACAGGCTGTGTTGATGTCATATCCTTGTTCTTGAGAGCTAATATCGTGGAAGATAAAAACTCTGACACCTTTTAGCAGTAGTTGATTGGCGAGGAAATAGGCATGGTCATCATCTTCTTCAAAGCAGTCACCGATATAGATTAAGGCTTTGAGACGAGGTATGTTGACGGCTTTGTCGAGGATGGGATTAAAAGCCGTACCACCAGCCCGACAGCTTACCTGTTGGAGTTTACGCTTGAATCCTGTCTGTTTGGAGGTGAAGGGGGTAACATCCTGTAGAAATCCTCCGCCATGATATGCCAGGGCTACGTCTAGCTCTCCTGGGATGGCATCAAACATTGCTCCTGTTATTTCTTTGGCGATATTCCAGGCTGCTTGGCGACTGGCGGTAGCGTCCATACTAAATAGTAGTCGGGGATTCTTTCTCTCTAGGGCTTTGGCTAGTTTGGTGGAATCTGCTTTGGTGACGGATGCTTTGCTCTTTCTTACTTGAGCCAGAAAGTCTGATTTGCTGGTTGCCAGGGCGTTCTTCTTTTTTTTAGGCATGAGTTTTGGTGAGTTGGGGTTAATTGATTATTCTTCTTCTAATTCTTCGCAAAGCTGTTCGTAGGCTTGATTGATTTTTGCCGAAATCCAGTCAGGGAGTTTGCTAGAGTCGGGATGAACCTTCCTCATGATGTCGCGGTAGGCTGCTTTTACTTCTTTGAGGCTGGCGGAATCGTCTATTCCCAAGGTAGTCCAGGGGTCATCTACTTCGGTGGTGTCTTTGCCGTAGACTTGGGCTGCTGCTTTGGCTTCCCATTCTTCATCGATGGCAAACAGATAGGATTCTAGTAGTTCGGCATCATCGGCTAAGTCTTCTTCGTCTTTTAGGGCAGCCAGGAGATTCACCAGACGCATGAGGGGTAGGGATGAGAGTAATGTACCTGCTTCTAGGTTATCGAAGCTGACAAGCAGCCTACCGATGGCTGTTCCTTCTTCTGTTTGCTCTAGTTCGATAATCGTGCCAGCCAGACGATTTTTTTCTTTGCGGTGGTGGTGTTTGCGGGGTTGCCCCATCTTTCTTTGGATGGGGGTATCGGGATCTACATCAAGCCAGTAGCAACATTCTCTGAGAATGGCAGTCTCTTCTTCTTGGGAAACGGTTGACCTAACAAAACAGCTTTTGGGAATATCTATCTGGGATACTTGACCAGTTTTGGAGGCAACAATGATATCGTAGAGGGATTTTGCTCTCACCAAATCCCGACTCCAGGCTGCTGCTGCTAGTTCGCCAATTCTACGGGAGGCGATCGCATAGTTCCCTGTCATGCCGACTGCTAGGCGATAAACTAGAGAGCCAACGGAGACGGAGGAGCGTTTTTCGACGCGGATGAAATCATCTTCTAGGGAGACTATTGTACCCCCAGCACGGAATTTCTTTTTGATGATTTCTTCGCCCTCTTCTCGCTCTACGAGGGTGGTAAAGAATTCATTAGTGTCCCTTAGTTGCCAAATGATATCGGTGGTGGGTGGAGTGGTGGATTTATCGACTACTTTTACCCGCTCTAGGACATCGAGGATATTTACTCCCTGGCATAATTCATTTTCTTCCAGCTTGCCGTTAGCGATCGGTAAAGTTATTTTCTCCATCGTATGAGGATCGATTAGAGGTTTTTTGGAATGCCACAGTAAGTCTTCACGAATGAAGGTCACTGTTTGTCTGAGTCCGCCTGAAGGTTTGCTGGGGTCGTTGGGGATGATATAGCGATTGTGCCATGCCATGAGAGAAAAGAAAGTAGGGTAGGCTAGTTTTAGTAGTAATCCTTTATGACTAAATTTTATCACTCCCCATCAAAATAAATTCTTGCTTTTTCCTAAAAGAAATTTTGAGAGTTAGAGTGTGAGGTATGTTAATCCCAATTAGTCGTAATGGATTACTACTTGCTAGAGCGCAACACAAAATCCATAAAAACACCCGTATTTTGCTGTTAAAGAAAATAAGACAAGCAACAGAAAGAGCATATGAGATAAGTTCCGCTTATCATCAAAAAATCGCGCCCTTCGGAATTATATAGATAACTAATTCTTATGTTTCAGAAGTAGTATCTATTTTCTTTTTTTTTGTTTTCGATCCGAAGAAGAGAGAGTAATTCAAGAGAGACAGCTATTCCTCCTTTCCAATCATCAGAATTAGTTAGAGGTTTGATATAAACTAGAATTTGATTAGGATGATCGTGAAAATAGCTTGAATGAAGTTGATTTCTTTGAATCTTAACTTCTGTTCCCAAAGGTATTGATTCTAACTTAGTTTCATTTACTCCTTTCTTCTCTACCAAACCAGTTGCAGCTTTACCTCTATAACCATTAAAAACAAAAGCTAAGTCTCTTTTTTTTATTATTGCATCGCAGGAAACACTGCGAAAGATTTGGTAGAAAATCCAAATTAGAAGATCAGGCAGCATACCCTTCATTAAAGGCAAGGTGTGGCACAAAACTTGGAAACACTTACCCGCTATAGTTTTTAGCGATTCGAGTTTTCGGTCATTTTGCCGTGTTACATCACAGGGTGTGGCACAATTCTTGTGTTGTCTGTTGTTTCGTTGTTCTGGCTGTAGTGCTTTATGTACGATACTTGATGGCTCTACAGCTTGTTTTACTTCGGAGTTTGGTGGTGTTTCTGGAGGAATATTATCTTCCGAAGTAGGTAGCTGGATGACTTTGCTATTTGATTCTTTTGTATTTGTGTTGTTGTTGTTTTTAGCTTCTGGTTCGGGAATGTCTAGGATAACATCGGTATCAATCGAAGTTATCGGCTTTGTTATTGGTTCTGGGTCTGGTTCTGGGTCTGACTTAATCTCTACTGGACGATGCTTGGGATGCCAGAGAGGAAGATTTTCTGGTTTGCGGAGAGTGGCATCGCTGACACTCATACCAAATAGTTCTTTGGTTACATTGCGAATAGCCAGCTTACATTCCCCTACTTTGTTGGGCAGTTTTCCTCGTTCCTGTTGAATATTGTCTACTGCCTGAATAATGCGATTTTGGGCATTATATTGGCGTTCTAGGTTGAGATTGGTTTTATTGGTGAGGGATTCTTTTATCTGTTTGTAGGTGGCTCTGTTTTGGGGCAGACTAGAACGATAGGGATACCAATGTTTTTCCCCATAACGAGCTACTTCGGCGCATCTACGGTCTATTTCATGCTTATGATGGCAGTATATAGCGTATCCAGGGCAGGACATGACTGTTTCTTTGATGTAGTCAATGTATTTCTGTCCTGATAATCCATGATAAATTCTGCCCAATTTGGCGATGGTTAGAAGTAAATCGTTGGTTTCGCCATCTCCTGTGTATCCCTGCTCTACTGCAATGCGGATTGTATTGAGAAATCCTTCTTTAATTTCTCTTTGGGCGTAATCTACCTGTTCGATAAAATCTTTGTCTTCTGGGGTGGGGTTGTAAACGCGCTCGGTATTTTTCTTAGCCTTAAACCATTCATAGGCTTCTTCCAGTCGGCTTTCGAGGAGGTCGGTATCGTTACTGGCTGCCGACCAATCCGCAGCATTGAGGAAGTGTTCCAAGCGATCGCTGTAAGGGGTGTAGTCTTTATCGAGGAGATACGAGCCTTGCTGGAGGGGTAAACGGTGTCCGTTAAACAGACTGTTGTAACGTTTGGTGTTGGGGAAGGTTTCTAGTTGACCCCGCTTTATTTCTAGTCCTGCATCTTCTGCTGCCTTGTTCATCACACAAGCCAGCCTAAAGGTATTTACAGGGCGATTTAGGAAGAAACAGAGGTGTAGCCCTTGGCTGGAGCTAGATTGCAGCAGCACAAAACAGAAAATCCCCCACAATTCCAGTTGTGCTTTGAGCGATCGCAGTGATTCTTCTTGTTCTCTGGGGTCGTGAATGCTGCCCCAG
>CAKZYI010000154.1 GCA_937884735.1 uncultured Pleurocapsa sp. | reverse complement strand
CTTTTTATATTAGCGATCGCGCCAATCAAATGATCGAACAGTCTCGCACCGAGCAAGATCTGACTAAACGCCAGGCTTTCTTCGTAGAGTTACAAGAATTACTAGCCCAAGATGTACCTTATGTACCCCTGTGGCAAACCAGAGATTATGCATTTGCGCAAAACAGCGTTGATGGCGTAGTAATCAACCCTAGTCAAAATTTTCCTTTTTGGACAATTAAACGAGTTAACAATATAGATACAGATACTTAAGTAACGTCAGTTCGGGTTAACAGGATTAGTTTGTTAGGGTAGCCATTAGCCTTTAGCTTTTAAAAGATCATTCAATGCGAATTGACGTTAAGTAGTTACATATGGCTACTAATCGAACTCATAGTAACTAAATTTTCTTTTTTACTTCAGTCATTGATTTCTGGCTGAAGTAATTTTAAATTTGATTTTATACTAAATCCTGTTGGTATAAGTTATTTAAAATTAATGGGAGAAAAATCTATCTTTTATTCCAGTCTCCTAGTCAAACCAAATAAGTAACTTTGATGAATCGGATTTAGTATTACTTGTCTATTTAAATGAAATTAATTATTCAAATTCCCTGTTACAACGAAGAATCAACTTTAGGATTAACACTATCTGAGTTACCCCGAAGCTTACCAGGGATAGATCGAATTGAATGGTTGATTATCAATGACGGTAGTCGAGATCGTACTGTTGAAGTAGCCCAGGCTAGCGGGGTAGATCACATCGTTAATTTTAAGCGCAATCAAGGGTTAGCCAAAGGATTTATGGCAGGAATAGAGGCTTCTCTCGAAGCAGGGGCAGATATTATTGTTAACACGGATGCAGACAATCAATATTGTGCGGGAGATATTTCCAAACTAATTAGACCAATTTTAGAAGGTAGAGCAGAAATAGTTATTGGTGCTAGACCAATTCAAGAAATCAAACATTTCTCGCCAATCAAAAAATTTCTACAGCGATTGGGTAGTCTGGTGGTACGTTTGGCTAGCAACACTCGTATTCCCGATGCTCCTAGTGGTTTTCGAGCTATTAGCCGAGAAGCTGCCCTGCGTTTAAATGTTTTTAATGAATATACCTACACTCTAGAAACTATTATTCAGGCTGGTCAAAGAGGTTTATCAATAACTTCCGTCCCCATTCGTACCAATGGCTATCTGCGTCCTTCTCGTTTAGTTAAGAGCATTTCTGCATATGTGCAGCACTCGATTATAACTATCCTGCGGGTGTTTATGACCTATCGCCCCCTCCAGTTTTTTATGCTGCTGGGGAGCATTCCCTTTAGTTTTGGGTTTTTGTTGTGTTGTCGATGGCTATTTTTATTCTGGGGTATTATTGGCGACAATCCTGCTAAACCTCGTGTTCCTAGTTTAGTTTTAGCTGCTATTTTGATTTTAATTGGCGTACAGTTTTGGATCTTTGGTTTGGTAGCCGATTTGATGAGTGTTAATCGGCAATTGCTAGAAGATATTCAGTTGAGATTGAGACGCAAAGAATTGGAAAACAAAAATAAAAATGAGTAATTGATTCTGCTTTATTTTACTACTTAATAATTCTCTAAATAAATCTAATATAACTAATATTTTTAAATAAAATATAACGATCGCCTTATTAACTAAAAGTACTTAATTCAAAGCGATCGCTATGGTTAATTATTGTTTTCTTTAACTTAGCTTGCAAACGACTGTTAGCTAATAACTAAAATTATCCTGTGATAGCGTTTAACAAAACTTCAGCCAGGGTCAAACCTTGCATATCATCAATAGTAATAGTGTCTACAATATCGAATTTTGCTCCAGCCGACTCTAACTGGTCGTCTAATGCTTTTAAAAATTGAGTAGCTTTGCGGTCCTTGCCGACTTGAATCAGAGAAATACCCAATTCTTCATCGCGATCAATTTGACGGGAAGCTTCAATAATTATACGCATCACTGCTTTATAGTCATCGGGTTCGCCATCGGTTACTACAATAATCGTTTCTCCATTTTGCTTTGCTTCTCCTACTGCTTTACGTTCAAAATAGTTATTAACCGCATCGCCCAAGACACTAGCTAAATCAGTACGTCCCATGGGATCGTTTTCTGCATAAATTTTGCTTACTTTGTCGGCAGTCACATTGTCATAGCGACGAAAACGACCAGAAAATAAATAAACGGTAATACCGTCAGGATCTACTTTTTCGCACTCTTTAGCTAATGCTAGAGTAGAATCCTGTGCTGATTCCCAACGAGTTTTACCTCCAGGGCGATCGTTAATGGACATACTCCCGCTTTTATCGATAATTAATGTATAGTCGCGATCTTCGACAATAGAACTATCTGCCATGATGTATCAACTTTAAAATTTCTATTTGTGCTGGTTTTCTTCATTACAGCCTATTACAAGCTTGAAATGAACTGCAAAAAATCAAAAATTTTCACAGATTTGTTTAATAAAGGAAAAGCTGGCAATCTCTCAAACAATTAGTTTGAGCATTAATACTTAGAAAGAACAAGGGAATTGTAAACAGATATTGCGACTATCAAAGAAAATATTTGAATATTCTTTGGATCTGTAACCGATCCCAAAGATCTCCGCGATAATTTAAGTTATCTAAATATTTCTCAGCATCACTTTTTAGGAGTTTCTCAATGAATAACGAGTTAAATAAATACAAGATGATTTGTACTTTAAAATTCGGTGATATTTACGGTCAAATAATTATCTGGTTGATTGTGATTTTTATTAGCTTGGCAACTACTTTAGCTTTGTGGAGTAGCACTAGACAAATTTATGCTTTGGCAACAGTAGGGATTGTATTGGTATTGTCTTTACCCTTTTTATTATTTGCTTTTGTGACTACTCTTCTCAATAGAATTGAGTTTGTCCCAGTAGAAGAAGAATTGTTTAGCCGCACTGTAACTAGAGGCTCAAGTTCTACCAAATCTAGTTCCGAATCAGCAGTATCTGCTAGTTAGCTATCTATTTAACTAACAACCACAAATAGAAAAAGTAAAGAGGGAAAACAAATCGATTTGTTTTCCCTCTTTACTCCACTAAGCCCAATACCTTAAAAACAAAAATCAACTTATAAAAGATGTTTTAAATCTGGCTCATCAGACAAAGATTTGACCACTTGTTTAATTTCTTGAGTGTGATTTTTATCTACTACGAGGGTTACATTACCATCACGCACGATAACCACGTCTTTCAACCCAATAGTTACAATCACCTCATCACTATCGCTAGTATAAATGACAGCATCTTGGGTGTTTTTGCCAATGTGTCTACCCAACTCTACATTATCGCGATCGCCTTTTAGAAGACGCTCTACACCATTCCAATCTCCTAGGTCGTCCCAACCAAAGTTGGCAGGAAGCACACAGGCTAATTGCGTTTTTTCCATCAGGGCATAATCAATACTTTCTTTAGCCAATTCAGCATAGGCATCTTTTCCTTTTTCTGCAATGAGATTGAATAACTTTGGGGCATATTTTTGAAGTTCATTTAAGACAACTCCTGCTTGAAAGATAAACATGCCACTGTTCCAGCTAAACTTACCCGTATCAATAAAAGATTGAGCAGTAGGGCGGTCTGGTTTTTCGGTAAAACGAGCTACTTTATAAATTGGTAAATCATTAATCCTGTCTTTTTCTATACCCTGTTCAATATATCCATAGCCTGTAGCTGGTTGATTGGGAGTAATCCCTAAAGTCACAATTGATGGTTCGGATTTAGCTTGCTGCGTCGCAGTTTGTAGGGTTTTTTCGTAGGCTACAGTATCTTTGATCCAATGATCGGCAGGGAAAAAGCCCACAATAGCATCTTTGCCATATTTCTTAGATACTTCCAAAGTCGCCCAAGCTACTGCTGGGGCAGTATCTTTTCCCTGGGGCTCAATCAAAATATTGGATTCGGGTAAATCAGGCAATTGCTCTTTTATTCCATCAGCAATAATCTCTGACGTAATAACCCAAAGATTGTCCCAGCCTCCCGCTAAACCTAAGAGGCGATCTGCGGTAGATTGCAATAGACTTCTACCGCTACCATCTAGACACAAGAACTGTTTTGGTCTTTTTAGACGGCTTACAGGCCAAAAACGTTCTCCTTTTCCACCAGCCAGGATAATGGGAATTAATTGAGTTTTCATTGGTTATTCCTCTATAATGCAGTCCAGAAATGATTATTGGCAGACTTTTTCAATCAAGTTATGGTCATATAGCTTAACAATTGTCTGAAATTAAAATAACAGTATTAATCCTGAAATTTTAGATTCTATATAGAGCTTTCGCTTTTTAAATATTGATGTATTTTTAAAATGAGACAATACAAATACTGCATTGCTTTTTAAAATTACCAAGCTATTGAAAAGTTATTTACTAAGAGTAAAATCCAGTCTATCTTAGTTGATTTCATTGAGATTAAATATAATATCAATTACTCATCAAGCCAAAATATTACACATGGATCGGGAAAGATCGTCAAGGAGAGATAAAACCTTACATAGTTGGGAAAATAATCAGGAAATCACATCCCAAGGTGAGGTCAAAGATATCAAAGGAATAAAACCCATTCCTCTTACAGATCCATATTCGGCTAATCATCACAACAATCATCAGATTACCTCATTTCAAGAAAGTTTTTGGCTTTGGTCAAAACAATCTTGCTGGTTTTACTTTAATCAAGGACTTTTTTGGGGTGTAATTATTGCCTTTACTGCTGTTTCATCTGCTATTAGTGGTGTCGCGCTAACAAAAATTGAGGTTGTAGAAAATATAATCAATTCGGCAATTAATCGCGCTTCTTCGACAATACAGCCCGTATCCAAATACGATCTAACTTATCCTGTAAATATTTTATTGATAGAAGTAGAGCCTGATAAAAATGAAATTATTCAGTTTTCTCCAGCATTTATAGGTAAAAGCAAAACTATTTTACTTTTGCAATTTAATCCTCAGTCGAACACAGTCAACATAGTCAATATTCCTAATGATAGTCGAGTCAAAATTCCAGGATTTGGATGGGGAACGATTGGGGATGCCAACAAATATGGAGGTACTTACCTAATTTCTCAAGCGGTTGTTCAATTATTAGATGGTATAACTATAGATCGCTATGTTAGAGGGACTCCTGCAACTTTTCAAAAGCTAATCGATAGTGGCAAAATTGCCCTCAATCATTGTGATACTGGTGTTGATGATTGCTCTAGTCACACAGAACAAATTTCACATCAGCAAGCTGTAACAGAAATCATTCGTCAACGTTTAAATATTCCTGCCTATTTCCAAGATTTTAAAACAACTTTAACTAAAACAAAATCAAATTTAGATACCAATCTTTCTCTACCAGAATTGATGTCTATAGCTAATTTTGTTAAAAAGTTAGAATCAGATGATATTCAAGTAAATTTGGTTTCAGGCTACATTGCAGGTGAAGAAATTAGGCTTAATAATCAAAGAAAAACGCCTCAATCTACTTTTGTCGATCCCATATTAATAGACCCCCAATTTTCCGATCGCTCTTTTAAAAAACGTCCCGTAGCAGTGCAAAACACCACAGGCAGTCCTGAGTTAGGCATGGACTTTATAAATTACCTGCGGGATAAAAATTTCCAAGATGTTTATTTAGTTGAACATATACCGTTAAAATTAGATAAAACCCAAATTATTGTCGATCAAAGTCAGTTAGCAAGAGCGAAGCACCTGAAAAATATTATCGGTTTTGGTAAATTAGAGCCAAAATCTTATTCCCAACAGCCGTTAACTATTCAAATTGGGGAAGATGCTCGCTATTTACTCTTAGAAAATCCTAATTATTAATTTCATCAGGTAAAACTAATATTCTTATATCATTGTGATTTTGTCTAAACTAAACCAGCGTCTACTTAATATCTTAGTTATTATAGCGATCGCCCTCATGTGGGTATTGCTGGATGCTCATGTTGCGATCGCTCAAGAAAGTACGGTCAACTATACCTATAGTGAGATACGCGAGCAAGATTTTTCTCACAAAGACCTCGCTGGGGGCGTTTTTGCCGCAGCAGATGCGAGGGGTTCAAGTTTTGAGGGGTCAGACGTAAGTAACTCTATTTTGACCAAAGGTATATTCATCAATACCAACCTCAAAGATTCTAATTTTACTAGCTCTTTGATGGATCGAGTTTCCTTTGAAAATTCCGATCTTACTAACGCTATTTTCAAAGATGCAGTGGCGACCAGCACTATCTTTGAAGGAGCAACAATTACAGGGGCAGATTTTACCGATGCAATTTTAGATCGCTATCAAATATATCTAATGTGCCAAAGAGCAGAAGGTACTAATCCTGTTACGGGGGTAGAAACTAGATATAGTTTGGGCTGTAGAGATTGACTGATGACTGATTGCTGTTGACTGATGACTGATTACTGTTTATGTTTACTGTTGACTGATTGCTGCTGACTGATGACTGTTTACTGTTTACTGATGACTGATTTACCAGGATTAAAATAAGCCTCCATTACTTGCCTTACCAACGGCGCGGCAACCGAGCCACCTCCACCACCAGAATGTTCGGCGAATGCTACAACGACAATTTCTGGTTTGTCGTGGGGTGAATAAGCTCCAAACCAAGTATGAGAGTCCCCTGGGGGAGCTTCAGCCGTACCACTTTTTCCTGCTCCTGGGGGCGTATCAGGAGAATTCAACCTTGCTCCTGTTCCTCCATCTACTACGGCTCTAAGCCCCTGTTTAATGGTGCTGATGGTTTTTGGTTTAAGATTAAGATTGACTCTTTGAGTTTGCTTTTCTTCGTTTTCAGATTGCAACAGATGAGGCTTAACTACGTAGCCGTTATTGGCGATCGCACTAAACATAACAGCTACTTGTAATGGCGTTGCAGTAGTAAATCCCTGACCAATCGACATATTTACCGTATCTCCCGCAGTCCAACCCCAGTTTTTGAAGTTGAGCCTTTTCCAAGCATCATCAGCAATTAGTCCTCTGGTTTCTCCTTTTAATTCAATCCCCGTAGGTTGACCATAGCCATATTTACGCGCCCACTCAATTAAGCTTTCTCCGCCAACCCCGCGACCAATTTGTCCGTAAAATGTATTGCTACTCCAGGCAAGGGAAGAAACATATCCCATCGGTCCAAAACCCCTTTTATTCCATTCCCTAAAGCGCGTTCCTCCAACAGAAATATAAGGATATGTCCCCAAAACAGTATTGGGTGGATATTTTCCTGATTCCAATCCAGCAGTAGCGGTAACGATTTTAAAAGTAGAAGCAGGGGGAAAAGCCCGTAGAGTCATATTCAAAAAAGGATTACCTTGTGCCTGTAATTCCCTCCAAATCTGAGGAGTAACAGGAGAAGAAAAAATATTGGGATCGAAACTAGGATAGCTAGCCATTGCCAACACAGCACCGTTGTTGGGGTCTAGAGCGACAATTCCGCCTTTTAGTCCCCCTTTAGCAGTTGCTAAAGCCTGTTCGGCAGCCCTTTGTACGTCTGCATCAATGGTTAAGGTAATATTTTCCCCTACTCCAGCAGGTTTTTCTCCCAAAAGCTCTACAATACGTCCTGCACCATTTACCCCCAGCTTTAAACCGCCCCATTTGCCTCTCAGCTTAGATTCATAGGAAGATTCTACTCCCATTTTGCCGATCACATCCCCAAGACGATAACCATCTGTTTTGCGCTGTTGTAACTCTTCTTGGTTGAGTTCTCCTGTATATCCAATAATATGGGCGGCAAGTTTACCGTGAGGATAATATCTCACTTTGCCAACATCTATTTCGACCCATTTTAATTGAGTGCGATATTCTTCTAAGGCTGTAATCTTTTCTGGAGTAAGATTACGAGCAATAGGAATCAAGCTAGGATAATTATATCCTGCCTCTTCTACTCTTTTTTGTAAATCCTCTGGCTTAATTTCCAGAATTTCAGCAATCAAATTACGGTTTTTTAGCCAATTCCTTTGCTTTTGAGCTTTAGGCCATAGATAAGCTGAATGAGACAATCGATTGGTGGCTAATATTTTGCCATTGCGATCTAAGATAATGCCCCTAACTGGTGGTTTGGGAACAAGACGAGTGCGATTTTGCTCTGCTTTTAGTTGATTGAGATCTCCCTGCTGGAGTTGCAAGAAAGCTAAACGCCAACCAATTCCTCCAAAGAGAATCAAACTAATGACCATTCCAATCGGAATTGCCTGTAGTTGATTGCCCACGGTGCGATTATTAGAATCTTGAGATTTATTTTTTAATTTTGCACTCATAGGGACGTAAAGGTAAAAACAATATCGCTTTAGTTTTTTTGGAAGCTCTTAGCTCTTAGCTCTTAATATTCCCAATCTATAAATTAAATGACTCATAAATGCCTCAGTACTGAGTACTGAATAATCATTTGGGTATTTTGGAAAAATCTTCAAACCAGCCTCGTTTCCAAAAGAAGTATACTAAAGTAGCAGCGATCGCAATCATCAAAGTCCAACATAAAGGATAACCCCAATACCAATCCAACTCTGGCATATTAAAAGGCGAAACACTACTATTAAAGTTCATGCCGTAAATACCAGCAATAAAAGTTAGAGGAATAAAAATACTAGAAATTACGGTCAATAATTTCATTACCTCGTTCATTTTGTTGCTGATAGAGGAAAGATAGATATCAGTCAAGCTGGAGGCTAATTCGCGATAGGTTTCAATAATGTCGATAATTTGCACCGTGTGGTCATAGCAATCTCTCAAAAAAATTAAAATATTGGGATCGATGACACTGCTGCCATCTCTAATTAAAGTATTGAGAGCATTTCTTTGAGGCCAAATTGCTCGTCTTAAAGCTAGTAATTCCCTTTTAATTTGATATACTTCGGCTAAACTGCTATTGCTGGGATTAAAAATCACTTTATCTTCTAAATCTTCGATTTTTTCGCCATAAATTTCTAAAATAGGAAAAAATCCATCAATAATTGCATCCCAAAGAGCATAGGCTAAATAATCTGAACCCATATCTCTGATCGAACCCTTATTAAACTTGATACGCCTCCGCACTGGCAAAAAACAATCTTTTTCTGGTTTTTCTTGTACGGTCAACAAATAGTTTTTGCCTACCACCAAACTAACCTGTTCCAACCAAAAACCTTCTCCTGATGGTTTGAGCACAACCATTTGGGTAATGATAACCAGCTGTTGGGGATAGTCTTCTACTTTTGGTCTTTGAGGAACATTGACTACATCTTCCAAAACTAAGGGATGCAAATCAAATACCTTACCTAATCTTTGCAAAATATTTTCACTACCCAAACCTTTAACATCAACCCAGGAAACAGACTTCGTGTTCAAATGTTCGGCACAGGCTTCAGGAGTTAGATGGCTAATGAGGTCGGCGCGATCGCCATTATAATCAATTAAAACAATTTCAGGTATCTCTGCATCTTCTTCAATATTTAGTGTCCCTGGAACACTTCCTGGTTGCTCGTAGGAATAGTCAAATAAATCTTCCTCTTTTTCTATTGGAGGTAATTCCAATGATTGATTGGGCCGATTTTCATAACTCATGAGCAAATTTCAGGTTAACAGTACTAAAGTAATTATGACCCAAAAAAAACGCCAGCGAAGCGATCGCTGGCTTGATAAAATGTTGTTGTTGTTTAAGCCTGGAAAAATCTTGAGCTGCGCGTTCCCAAACGAGGCAACTTTCAAATCTTTAGGACTTAACTAAGAATTGTAACAGAAGATACGGTAAAATTGTAAAAAAATAATAACTGTATTGTCTGTTACATCTATTTTACGCTAGGAAATAGTAATGTCATGTGATTTGGATCGATTTAATTGCTAGCCACTATAGATTAGTAGATTAGTGCTTGCTGCTGGCTATATTATCTGCCCAACGAGTAGTATCAGGAAGGCGATATTTGGTTAGACAGCCCATTACATAGTCTATCGCCGTTGGTAAACTAATTTTGTGTCCGATGGATACATAAATAGGTTTGACGTTAGTACGCGACCGCAATACCACTCCAATAGTCTCGTTATTATCTATCAATGGTTTCCAGCTACCTTTTTCGGCTGGGACGGCTTCATGTTCGCCGATAAACCGCGATTTTGCTACGCCAATAGTAGGTATGTCTAACAGTACTCCCAAATGACAAGCTAATCCAAAACGGCGAGGATGAGCCAAACCTTGACCATCACATAGTATGATGTCGGGAGTCTGCTTTAGTTGAGGCAACGCGGCTAAAATGGCAGGAATTTCTCGAAAAGAAAGATATCCAGGGACATAGGGAAAAGCGGTGGGGATACGAGCGATCGCTTTTTCTACTAGCTCTAATTCTGGATAGCTGAGTACTGCTACTGCTGCTTTAGAGATTTTATAGTTGTCTTCAAAACCAATATCTACCCCCGCCACATATTTTACCTCTCCTAAGCAATCGGTGAGGATAGTTTTAGGCTGTAGCTGTGTTTGTATCTCTTTAGCTTCTGCTACAGTTTTGACCCAAGAGTGGGGATGATTAATTTCCATGAGATCGCCCATATCATATCCAATTAAATTGCATTCCCAGATATTCTTCTAACCTCTGATTGTAGGGCGCAAAATATTCAATCAAAGTTGCCCGAAGGGAAGAGTCTGCTTCGTTATAAGTTCCTGCATTTACTTTAGGGTATTTTTCCAAAGTACATTCGGATAAACCCAAAAACTTGTGTACTGCTTTCATTTCCCGAGCAGGATTTTGATAAAAATCTTCGCTTTTGAGAATCAAAAATTGTTCCCTCCCCAAAGTTTCGATCCAGGGTCTAATTTTATAGTAATATAGGCTGCTAATCAGATTATCTGGATTATAAAAGCTAGTTTTAGTAATTTCCTCTTCGGTGATGGTGGTCAATCTTTCCATTTCAGTTGCGATCGCTGTTGAAAGATCTTCGCTAGTCAAACCCGTATTAAATTTATGATAGTGCCAAGAAATAGCCCGATCTGCGGGATTTCTGAGTAAGATAATTATTTTTGTTTTGGGAAAAGTATCTTTGATTCTACGAGCTATATAGGGAAAACGGAGATAGTTGGGAGTAGCTTCTCCTGTAAGAAAATCGGAGCGGTCAGTAATACTAGGAAAATGAGCTAAATACCAATCAATACCCCGTTGGAAATTTTTCCAATAAAAATCAATTTCTTTTTTATGGGAAAGCAAGACTTGGGGATGATGGTCTAGATAATGATAAATTGAAGAAGTTCCGCTTTTAGATGCCCCTGCAATGATAAAATCTGGCCCTGTTATTTGTTTTTCTTGCCAATCTAACTGAGATAAATGGGGATAGGTTTGAATTGCTCTTTGATAACAAGCTTTTTGATAACATTCGATCGCCTCTGAAACTCGATCCTGTTGAGTAAGAGCATCTCCCAAGTTGCCCCAGGCAATTGTAATATTGGGATTTTGTGTAACTATTCGGCGATAGAAATCAATTAACTGGGCGAGCTGATTTTTAACAGTAGGAGTGTATTGTAAATCGATATAAGCCAGATTAAACTCAGGGTCTAACTCAATTGTCTTTAGGTGAGCGGCGATCGCTTCAGTGCGAAGTCGCCGAGCTCTAAGGAGTGTGGCTTATAGATTGGAATGATGAATGGTGGCTTGGGTAAATTTAGCTAAGGTGATTTTGTAAGCAGCTATGGTCTTAGTTTCTAAAGGTGAGGATTCGATACTATTGTTAATTGCTTCACGGTGACAAGCGATCGCCAAATCGTATTGTTGTAGATGACGATAGGCTACAGCCATTTTGGTTAAAACGCTGGGAAAATCTGGTTTAATCGCTCTTACTTTACGATAGGCTTGAAGAGCATAGTCCCATTTTTTTTGTTTGTGCCAAAGTATACCTATCTGATAGTAAGCTTCCCAGTAATCTGCCTGTAAAGAAATCGCTTTTTTGTATAACAACTCCGCTTCGGCAGTTTTTTCCATTGCTACAAGAGTTTGACCCAAGTGACAATAAGCCTTGGGAGATTCGGGTTTTAGCTTAACAACTGTTCGATAACTTTCAATAGCTTCGAGCCACTGTTCCAAATCTACCAATGCCTGTCCCAAAAGAAAATGAAATTCAGAATTTTTAGGGTTTCTTTTGGCTCCTTGCCGATACAAAGAAATTGCAAGATCATTTTCGCTTCGTTTGGTTAATAGTTGCCCTAAACTTCGATAGGCAGCTATGAAATCAGTTTTACTACGAATTGCTCGATGATAAGCAGCGATCGCTCTACCTGGTTTATTTTGCTGTTCTAAAGTCTTGGCTAATTCCAAATGTTGTTGAGGGGTTGGAACATTGGGGTTCAATTTAAATGCCAAATTGAGATGGTCTGCGGCTTTTTCTCGATTTCCCAAATTGGTAAAAACATCTGCTAAGTGGCGATGAGCCTCGACAATTTTCGAATCGATTGCAATGGCTTCTTTGTAGGAATTTTTCGCCTGTTGCCATTGTTTCTGTAGAGTATATAAATGTCCGAGATTGAGATAAACTTCTGCTGATGGAGGATTATTGGCTGTTTGCTCGATACATTTAGCAATTTCTTGTTGAACTTGAGTTTGATTTAATTTGGATACAGAAGATTGTTTCATTTTATTCTCAACAGAAGTCAAAGCTACACTTTACGAATAATTAATTGAAATGTCTGGGGAGATTGATATGTTGTTTGCCATTGATCTTTAATAGAGTTTAAAAAGCGATCGATTCCGATCTTTGGATTTTCTTGAGCATTACCAGGGTTGCGCCACCCATAATAATTCAAAATCATAAATCCTTTTGGTTTTAATAGTTTCCAGGCTAATTTTGTAGTTTGTTCTACATGGTCTATTAATTTGCAACGGTCTTGGAGATTAATCAAATCAAAACTATTTGCTTCACACCCACCCAATAGCTCGTGGGTATCTCCGTTTAATAAATTAACCTGGAATTGCGAACCAGTCTTGGTAATATTTTCTTTTAACTTGGGATTATAGTTATCATCGATGCAGGTAAGTTGAGCCGTTTTATTAGTTAAGACAGTATCTAAAAGCCAACATGCTGACATTCCTTGATAAAAGCCTACTTCTAAAGCATTAATATTTTCCATGCCAATCAACGATTCTAGCTGCTTTTGCCAAATTTCTATGCGATGACTAAAAATGTCTAGTGTAAAAAAATAGTCATGATCCACACATTCTTGCCAGCCGCGATAGGCACAGGTTTTTTGAAAATTGACTGCTGCTTCAGCTAGCTTGCCTTTTTCCCGCAGCGCGTTACCCAAATGACTGTAAACCCAAGGATATTCATCTACCAGATTGAGAATTGCATAGCAGGTGGAAATTGCTTCATCCCATTTACCCAAAATCAAAAAAGTTTTAACTAAATCCCGATAAGCCCAAGGAAAATCAGGAGCATTTTTGATTGTTCGACGAAAACAATCAATGGCATTTTCAAACAAACGCTTTTGCAAATAAACATTACCCAACTTATACTGCGCTCTAGCTTCGGTTGGTTGAACTTCCAAAATCTTCTGGTAGATTCTTTCGGCTTCTTCTAGTCTGCGTTGCCTTTGATAAATTTCTCCCAAATCATAAAGAGCAGAGCCTATTGCCCCTTGTCCCTCTCCCGCTTTTTGATAGCAGAAGATCGCCTTTTCTATTTCTCCCCTTTGTTCTAAAGCTTTAGCTAGCTTGTAGTAGCCAGTATTATTGACTAAATTTGGGTTAATTTCGGTTGCTTTATACCAAGAGTCCATTTCTGCTGCTTTATTTTGCAGTTGACCATTGATTTGAGCCAATGAAGAGTAAATTTTAGCCGAATTGGGTATGTGTTCTAGAGCATGCTCGAAGGAGGATAAGGCTGCTGACCAATTTTTCTCCATCATATAAAGTTCCCCTAGCTGACAGTAAACCTCACCCAAGTTTACTTCGCTTTCTAACGCTAGAGAGTGCCAAACAATTGCTCGATCAAACTGTCCCATTCCCTGGAGTAAATTGCCCAGATCGGTAAAGGCTTCTTGCCATGTTTCAGAGTTATTGGGTTTATTTTCTACCGCCTGTTCGCATTGAGCGATCGCCTGAATTAAATAGCTAGAATCCACAGAAAAATATAAGTAGTTTTGATTGATTTTTTATTTATTGTTACTCGTTAAGTAGTTTACCGCCACTATATGAAATAACAAGGAGTAGTAGAGATCAAGATACGGCAAAGCCTTTGTTTGACCCGTTCTTAAAAAGCCTCACCTTCTCCATTTAACTGTCCCTAGCTGTTGAAATATGATTCAAAATAAGCTTAAGAGAAGATACATTAACCAGAATATCTTCTGTTAAAGAACTTTGATACATTAAGTTACGTAACGATAAACATTCAAAGTTTTCTCCTAATAAATAATAGTGTTGTAATTTTAAATGTTGACTAATCATCCAATAATCTGTTCTTTGATAGTTCGGAGAAAATAGTTCCACAACTTTTGTGTTAGGAGAGCAAAAAACCAAATTAGTTAGTCCCGATCCGTGGGGAGCAACAATTACTTCTGCGTTGGCAAACACGGCTACCTGCTCTAAAACTGACATCTCTTCAAGAAAGATCGTCTTGAATCCCTGGCTTGTCAATAATTGATTAACTTCAGGTTCATTAATAAGTTGTCTGTTTCTAGCTTTAGCTCGGCTGATATAAATTTTTTGGTTAGCCTTAGTTTTGACTAAATTAACCTGGGGTAAAAAAGTCTGTCGTAGAAATTGCATTGTACCAGGGGGAATCCAATCCATGTAGCCAGGAAAAGAAGGAACAATTAATTCGGTGGCTTGAATATGGCTATGGCGATCGCTTTCTAGAATTTTGTTTTTGGGAATATTTAATAACTCTAAAGTTTCTTTTTGGTATGGTTTACTCAAGCTATTGACTATAAAACAATCGATCTCACTAAGCTTGATTTTACTACGTCGAATTAATTCAATTCGAGGCAAAAGATCGAACATCCAATGATAGTAAACATGACCAGCCAAACTAGATAATACAGCCACCTTTCCTTCGATCTTCTCAACAGGAGGAATATTGTCTAATTCAAAAATACTGTGTTCTTTTCGTTCTTGATAGGGACATTCTGGCAAAAACCAAGGATAGTGACGAGATAAATCTCCCAAAAGATAATTGTCAGGAGTCATAATTGCCAAGGCATCACAGATAATCCAAGAATTTTTTTGCGGTGCAATCCAACTACGTCCTTGAGGAATAGTCACCACAAAGGGCAATTTACCTTGAATAGGTGCAGGTTGTTCTAAAGAACATTGATAAGCATTTTTGCCCAGCTGTATTGGTTTGAAATGCTGCATTAGTTTGACCATACAGCTGTTGCAGTTGACTCCGCCACAGTCTGAGTATTTAGTTTCACCAGGAGGTGAAATATTAATGGTTTCTGGTTGTCTGGTGCCTGTAATCTTGTTGTTGGCAAGCTCTATATCAGACCACAATACTTGAACATAATTAAAATCTTCTAATTCACAATCTCTTGCCCAATCTTGAGTGTGGTGATAGATTTCTTGAGGCAAAAGGGATAAATTATCTTCATTTTTAAACAGACGCGGTAGATTTTCCCACTGTTGAGCATCTTGCATTTGCTGGGTGAGGACAGCTTCATAGCAATCTATAGCTTGTTCTGCTTCTTCTGTACGCTCTAATACCTTGCCCAACTGAAAGCATATCTGTGGATGCCCAGGATTTAGATTCAAACCAGCTTGATAAATAGCGATCGCTGCTTCCAATCGCTGTTGTTTTGCCAGACAATTACCCAATTTTAGATATAGCTCTACTTCTTGGGGTTGAATCTGTAGAGCTTTTTGGTAGTATGTCTCTGCCTGGTTTATGCCTCTAAACTCAAACATAACATCTCCCATTTGGTGATAAGTTTGCCCCAAATAGTGACGCGCCAGACT
>CAKZYI010000153.1 GCA_937884735.1 uncultured Pleurocapsa sp. | reverse complement strand
GAATCAAATTTAGTATGACTACCCATCATCACACGATTGCTGCTCAAGAAGCCATTAATAAACGTCCCTCGCGTCGCAAATTGTTTTTATTAACATGGTTAGCGATATATCCCTCGATCACAATTATTTTGCATTTTTTCGGTAGATATCTCAATTTATTACCTCTACCTCTGCGTACTCTAATTTTGACAGGAGTTTTGGTCTATCTAATGACTTACTGGATAATGCCGAGGCTAATGAAGCTATTTTATAACTGGCTTTGATACGACTTTTTTTTAATTAAATAAAATACTAAACGTAACGGAAATAAACATGAATACAACAACACAATCTAAATTAACAACAGACCAAATCCTCATCGATCAATTAACCAAAAAGTGGATTGATGTCTGGAGTCCTAAAAGTGAATTGTTTACAGGCAAAGGTTTGGAAGACATCTTTGCCACGGGAGAAAATGAAATCTTAGTTTTCGATAATTTCGATAACGGCGTGGTGGTACTCCGCAGCCTACAAGAATATCTGGATACTTGGATACCTGTAATGCAAAATTTTAGCTATTGGTCAATTCAGTTGGAAGATAATTTGGATATTTTAATTGAGGGAGATTTAGCCGTAACTACCTTCTCTTGGGTTGGTGGCGGAAAAACTCAAGACGGAAAAGAAGTAGAAGCTAGGCAATATGGAACTCATACCTGGAAGCGTTTCAACAACCAATGGCGATTGATACGCGAACATTTAACTGTTGGTTAGACCAAAAACGAACAATCAAATTCAATAGATTATAAATCGATCGCGCTGAAAATAACTGACCATAATAAAGATTATGCACCTCTAGCACTCATTGCAGGAATCTGAATTTCTTTAATACAGGTCGATCGCGATAAAGAGAGGATACAATCGATAACGCTTAACAAATCAGATAAAGGAATAGCATTACTTGCGGGTTGTTCGGCTTGCTTTAGATCTTCTAGGACTTCGGGAGTAGCAATATTCCCAGGATTAATGATTGTCACAGCAATGCGATCGCGACGTAGTTCTTACCTTAATGCATGACAAGCTCCACGCAAGCCAAACTTGGATGCAGAATTGGCAACCTCTCTGGCGGGAAAATTGTCCAAACCAGATAACGCCCCC
Source organism: uncultured Pleurocapsa sp. (assembly GCA_937884735.1). Classification (GTDB taxonomy): domain Bacteria; phylum Cyanobacteriota; class Cyanobacteriia; order Cyanobacteriales; family Xenococcaceae; genus Waterburya. Next base: position 11,340 of record CAKZYI010000153.1, on the reverse strand, counting down.
ATAAATATTACTTTCGGATTATTGGCTTGGCGCAAGGCAGGTAATAAAGATTTAACCAGACGAATCGGTGCCAAAAGATTTACCGCGATAACATTATCTATGTCTTCATCCGAGCATCGTTCAAAAGAATATTCTTTAGTAAAGGCGTTAGTTTCCCAAGTGCCGCCCATGTATAGCAGCGCATCCAAAGGAGAGTTGCCCACAGCACTATTGACAGTTTCAATTCCTGCTTTGATACTAATGTCTGCTTCAATCCAGTTGCCAAAATAAGCAGGAGAGCGAGAGACAGCGATCAATTCTGTAGTCAGGGGCATAATATGTTTGCTAACCGCAGCACCAACTCCACGACTGGCACCAACCACAACAATTTTTTGAAATTTACGCTTCACGTTTCCAACACCTTAAGCTAGTTTTCTAAAATTTACCAAAGACAAAAGGAGTAAACAAATGACGGCGTTACTGATTTAAAGTATGAAGCTCAAAAGTAAACTGTTCGTAGCTATTAGCTATTAGCCAATCGTGACAAGTTAAGAGATAGCTAAATTAAGTCAAGCACCACACATAGTATTGTTTTTAGTTTAAAACACTACATTTAGATTAAAGAATAAAAAAGTGATTTTATCATCTATTGTTCTACGATTCGTGTAAAACCTCTTACCTCTTACCTCTCACCTAAAAACAATTGACAAACAACACATACCTTTAACTTGTCACCAATAGTTATTAGCCTTTTAATTAATCTGCCTAGTTGTGAAAATTGCAGAATTATACCTCGATTCAGCAATGCCCAATAAATCAAGAAACTGAAATAGCATCCATAACAGAGGGAAATAGAGGAATTGGATATGCGATCGCCCAAAGACTAATAAAATCAAATTATTTTGAATATTGATTGCAATATGTTAACCAAAACTCTCAACGTAAATAGATTTGGTGCGATTAAAACAACGCAGATATTTTTCCCTCTTTTAGAAAAGGCAGACACAGCTAGAGTAATCAATTATTCCAGTGGTTACATATAGTTAAATCGATCTATTGTTTTTTGTTGATTGGTGTTTTGCTGAAAGTGAACAGATTTTAAACGATAAGTAATTAAGTAAAGAATCAAAAATTATGAATAATACAACAGCAGTATCTCAAACATATACTATTGGTGGAGATCTGACAGTCAACCGTCTTGGCTATGGCGCAATGCGTCTTTCAGGACAACCAGGAAACTTCGGAGCATATGCAGACTGGGAAGGGGGAGAACAGCTTTTACGCCGCGCTGTCGAACTGGGAGTAAACTTTATCGATACCGCAGAAGCCTATGGCGCAGGATTCAACGAGAAATTAATCACCTCGGCGTTACATCCATATCAACAAGGCTTAATAATTGCTACTAAGGGAGGAATCAATAAACCCGCACCAGATAAAATTTTGGCTGATGCTTCTCCAGCATTTCTTAGAAGTGGTGTCGAAGGTAGCTTAAAAAGACTTAAGCTAGAGCAAATCGATTTATATCAGCTACATCGCCCCGATCCCAAAGTTCCTTTTGCTGAGTCGATTGGCGCATTAAAAGAACTCAGAGATGAAGGTAAAATTCGCCATCAAGGAATGTCTAACGTAACTGTCGAACAAATTGAATCAGCGCGCCAGATTGTTCCGATTGTATCGGTGCAAAATAAATTTAGTATTAGCGATCGCACTATGTTAGATGTTTTAGATTACTGTAGCGCAAACGATATTGCCTTTATTCCTCATGGTTCATTAGGCGCACATCCCCTTAAACAAGGCGCACCGCTAGCTAAAGCAGAAGGAGCGATCGCAGATATTGCCAAAAACAAAGATGTTAAACCAAATCAAATAGCCTTGGCGTGGTTACTACATTACGCACCCAACATCATCTTAATTCCAGGGACGACTACTATCGCTCACTTAGAAGAAAATATGGCCGCTAGTTCCATTACTCTCACTCTAGAAGAACTCGATCTATTAAACCAGCTTTAAACCAATTCAATTATTATTCATAATTTCGGCTATCAACACTTATTACCTACAATAAAATTAAGATGAAATTTGCTCCTCATATCGGCTTAAGTTCACCAGAAGATTTTATGTTTCCCGCAAGTGCAGGAAACGATCCTATCGACCAAATTAAATTCATTGCCGATCAAGGGTTTGCAGGAATTGAAGATAATTTTCTTAAATTGCGTTCTGTTGAAGTTCAAGAAAAGATTGGCAAGGAATTAGTCAAACACAATCTAGAAATGGGTTGTTTTGTTAATAACTTAATCTTTGATCGCCCTACTTTTGTTAGCGACTCAAAAGAGGCAAGAGAAGACTTGCTGCAACAGCTTAAAGAAACAATCGAGGTAGCCAAACGAGTAGATGGCAAATACACAACTACTCTTTCTGGTGTTTTAGATCCTACTTTAGACAGGGATTACCCAAACAGCCAATATGATTGAAAATCTTAAATACTGTGCTGAATTAGCTGAATCTGCGGGAATAACTTTAGGTCTAGAGGCAATTACAGGTAAATGGTGGCAAGGAACTTTTGTAACCACAATTCCTCATGCTTATTTGATTGTCAAAGCAGTCAACAGCCCCGCAGTTAAACTGGTTTTTGATACTTTTCAGGTACAAATGGAAACTGGCAACATTATCGAAAATATCGATTGCGTTTGGGATGAAATTGCTGTGTTTCAGATTGCTGACGCGCCCCAAAGAACAGAACCAAATAGTGGAGAGATAAACTATCCAGCTATCCTCAAACATATTAAAGCCAAAGGATATGACGGACTAATTGAAATGGAACACTCAGTTTCACAACCTGGCAAATTAGGAGAAGAGAAAGTTCTAGAGATTTACGATGGTTTCAATTTGTTGCCCTAACGATCGAGGGTATATAGCAGCCTGGGATCATTCATGAAAACAACTAATAGGCGATGTGCAACTCTTGACGAGAGAATAACACTTTCAGGCGATTTTGTATAAATCTGTATTTCTGAAACTAAGTGAAATCAACATTTTCAAAAGAGTTGCACAAGGGGTAACTAATAACAAAAGACTAATAACGAAAACAAACTAATCTTGTTAATCCGAACTGACGTTAACTATCAAAATCTGACAAATAAATATTTAATAGGCAACTGAAGTTGAAATATTGAAATAATTATCAACTTCAATTTACCGTTGCTTTTTTATTTTCTAACAAGCCTAAAAAATGCCTATTATCTAACCTATTATCAAACTACTTCTTGGAGGTATAACGATCTCCAATTTCTTAACATCGGTTATGTTGTGCCATGCTAATCTTCCCGACCCATATATTACATTATCAGGCTTGGACTGTAATTCTGTTACTACGAAATTAGAAACTGCCTGTTCTTTTCCAGTATTAACTGCAACTATTACTTCTTCCTCATCTAAAATACGACCAAAGACATAAACCGTTTGGTCAGCATAGAGGGTTTTATAATCTCCTGTGCGTAAAGCTGCATACTTATGGCGTAAAGCAATTAATTCCTTGTAGACTTTTAAAATTTCAACATCCCATTCCTGAGCTTCTGGGAAGACACGACGACAATCTGGATCTTTTCCTCCAGGCAAACCGACTTCATCCCCATAAAAAATGCTCGGCGCACCAGGAAATGTCATCAAGAGAACTGTAGACAACATAAAGCTATCCTTGTCTTTTCCTACAGTAGTAATCATTCGAGGAGTATCGTGACTATCTAACAAATTGAGTTGAGCTAGCTGTATTTCCCAGTCATATAACTTCAACAAAGCGTCAATTCTAATAGCGTATTCCGTACCAGAAATAGGCGGATAGGGGTTTAATTCTCCTTGACAATATTTAGGATCGTAGTTTTCTCCCCCTGCAAAGGCGATAGTTGGCTCAGTAAAACGATAATTCATTACTCCATCAAACTGCGTGCCATCAAGCCAATAGCTAGCATCACCCCAAATCTCTCCTACAATATAAGCATCAGAGTTCACTACTTTAACTCGATCGCGAAATTCTTGCCAAAAACCAGGAGTGTCTACTTCATTGGGTACATCCAACCGCCAGCCATCAATACCTTTGTGTAACCAATATTCGGCAACCTGCATAATGTATTCTTTTACCTGGGGGTTATCGTGATTAAATTCAGGCAAAGCGCGATCGCCAATCCAACCTTCATAATTTGCAGGCTTTTCTCCATCATATGCTGAAACGGGCCAATCATGAATCTTAAGCCAGTCTAACCAAGGGGAATTGGGGCCATTTTCCAAAATATCATTAAAGAAGAAGAAACCACGGCTAGCATGATTAAATACGCCATCTAGCACCACCTTGATATCTTTGTTGTGAGCAGCCTCAATTAAAGCTTCAAAGGCGACATTACCCCCTAACATGGGATCTACCTGATAGTAGTCATGGGTATGATAGCGATGATTGGACGCAGACTGAAAGATAGGAGTAAAGTAAATTGCATTAATCCCCAAATCTTCCAAATAATCTAGCTTGTCAATTACTCCCCAAAGGTTTCCGCCTTTATAGCCTTGATAGGTTGGTGTGGCATCCCACCCTTCATAGGTAGAAGCTTGCCACTGCCCTTTGATAGTAGTAGTACCCCTAGCAAAGCGATCGGGAAATATTTGATAGAAAACGGCGTTTTTGACCCAATCTTTAGTTTTATTCATTTTTATCGGTTATAAGTGGTTGTCTTTATAATGGTGCAATTTGATAGTTCTTAGAACACCAGCTAATATTTAGTTCTAATTTAAAGCTGTTCTCAAAAGCTCATAGCTAATGACTAAATATATTAAAGAGCGATCGCCCGTCCATCATCAACTGTAAAAAGATGGATTTTATTAAGATCTACAGCTAACCAAAGAATATCGCCTATCGCAATTAGTTTATCTGGTGGGACGGATAAGGTGACAGTTGCGTTTATATCAGACACCAAGTGAGCAGAAATATAGGTTTCATTGCCCAATGCTTCTACTAAATCTACCTCAATTTGAATGCTCGATCTACTTTCTTCCGTTAAAGACAAATGTTGAGGACGAATACCCAGAGTAAAAGACTTAGTCTGACTTTGCTGCAAAGCTGATTTCCAAGCTTCTGGTAAATCTAGCTCAAAATCCTGGTGCATCAGCTTTAACGGACTGGCTAATTCTACGGGTAAGAAATTCATTGGCGGAGAGCCAATAAACTCGGCTACAAAACGATTTGCAGGGTAATTATATATTTCTAATGGGGTTGCAATTTGTTGAATTCGTCCGTTATTCATCACCGCGATGCGATCGCCCATTGTCATCGCTTCAGTCTGATCGTGGGTGACATAAATTGTCGTAGTCTGTAACTGTCGCTGGAGTTTAACAATTTGGGCACGGGTTTGAGTGCGTAGTTTGGCATCAAGGTTTGATAGTGGCTCGTCCATTAAAAAAACCTGCGGCTTGCGAGCGATCGCTCGCCCTAGTGCTACTCGCTGTTTTTGCCCCCCTGAAAGTTCTTTGGGTAAACGATACAGTAATGATTCTATTTGTAATAAACTGGCGACATACCGCACTCTATCCCTAATAGACTTTTCTCGCTCGGATATATATTGCAAGCTGCGAGGAAATTTACGAGTTGCCCTTACCAGTAAATTATCAACTGAATTTTTAATCGACCCTTCCTGGTGAGTATTCAATAACTGATTATTTCGTCGTAAACCAAAAGCAATATTATCGTAAATATTAAGATGGGGATATAGAGCGTAATTCTGAAATACCATAGCAATATCCCTAGCCTTGGGAGGAAGATTGTTTACTAAGCGATCGCTTATTTTAATATTGCCCCCTGTCAAATCTTCCAATCCAGCCAGAAGCCTCAACAGAGTGCTTTTTCCACAGCCAGAAGGACCAACCAAAACTAAAAATTCACCATCATCTACCGTAAAATTAATATCTCGCAAAACGCTTACCTGCTTAGATTTAGCTAAATCTTGTGGTTTTGCAGATGAAGATTGATGATTGCGATTACCCTGGGATCGCGCATAGCTTTTATAGACGTTTTCAACTATTACCTGTGCCACTATAAAAACCTAAATAGAGTTAATATTATGAGTTTTGCAAGATCATGTTAGCACTAGGTAACGTCAGTTCGGGTTAACAGGATTAGTTTGTTAGGATAGCCACTGGCAACGAACAAAGCTGTCGCGCTTTTAGCGCAGCCTGGAGGCTGCCGACTTCGCTTCGCGAAGGCAGAGCCTGGAGGCTCTCGCCGAGCATCTGTGATGCTCCCAGAGCAAAGCTCTGGACAGAACAAAGTTCTGTGCTGTCGGAACGTCGGAGACGTTCGCTCCACGCGATTGCTTTTAGAAGATTGAATAATCTTTTAAAAGCTAAAAACTCGCTTGTCCAAGGTGGTTTTTAAGTTGTTTGTGTAGTAAGGCTTTGAGCTTCTACGCCAACTGACGTTAGGTATAGCGATCCTCATTAGTTTCCTCTCAATTAAAAGGTTTCGAGTTTTGCTTTAGTACATTTCGTACTTTAAAAGAGTACAGGGAATTGCGCCATTATAGAGTTTGAGACGCTTAGAAGTTCGTAAACCAACCCGTTTTGATAGCTTCATACTGCCTGTAAAAATATAGGCGGTCCAACCCTTAAATCTTTGTTTGAAGATATCTCCCAAAAGTTTATATAGTTCGCCCAATTCTTCTTCATTGCCCAATCTTACGCCATAAGGAGGATTGCAAATCAAGACTCCTTTATCCGCAGGCGGCTCAACATCAATCAGCTCTTGACGAGCAAATTTAACATAATCTTCTAAGCCCGAATTTTCCGCATTCACAAAAGCCTGACGAATTACTTGTAAATCGCGATCGCTGCCAATAATAGGAACATTTAGCTCGCTTTTTTGCTGCTGTTCGGCTTTTTTAATTAAACTCTGCCACAGCTTATCATCATAATCTAGCCAAGTTTGAAACCCAAAGTCTCGATATAAACCAGGCGCAATATTTAATCCTTTTAAAGCTGCTTCGATGGGTAATGTACCACTACCACACATGGGATCTAAAAATGGCAAGTCTGGTGTCCATTCTGCCATCTCTAAAATTGCCGAAGCCAAGGTTTCCTTCATGGGTGCGGCACCAATAGCAGGACGATATCCGCGACGATGTAAGCTAGAGCCTGAGCTATCTAAACTCAAAATACAGTGCTTTTGATCGATATGGGCATTGATTAGCAAATCGGGATTTTCTGTATCAACACTAGAACGCTTTCCTCCTCTACACTTTTGCCAGTCAGTAATGGCATTTTTAATTTGTAAAGCTGTAAAGTGAGTATGGTTGAGGTTTTTACTTTTTCCCGAACAGGTGACGGCTAATGTCATATCAGGATCGATATATTCATCCCAATCCAGCTTTTGTACATTTTTATAAAGCTCATCTCCCGTAAAGCTTTTAACTCTAGCAATGGGCATCAAAATCCGAAAAGTAGTTCTTGTCCAAAGATTGGCTTTATAAAGTAATGCTTTATCCCCTTTAAAATGAACCCCTGTAAAATCTGGACGAACATCTTTAGCACCAATTCGCTCCAATTCTTGTGCAGCAACTTCTTCCAAACCGCGAGACACCGTAGCAAAGTAATTCTTCATGTAGGGATTTTTTTGAGAGTCAGTTATCTTCTGTGGAGGTTCAACAAAATACCAGTGATTTTACTTATTTTAACCCGAAAGCACAGTCAAGAAAAAATAGGGACTATTGGTCAATAGCCCCTACCCTCGTCACCAATCAATTAGTGCCTAATATAAGTTCAGTAATCTAGATTATCCGCAGGATTATAAACATCGATCGCAGGATTACTTTGAATCTGAATAGTTGAGCCACCAGGATATCCCCGATTATCTCTTGAGTTTTTCAGACGATGGCGTACAACTCTGTTTTGACGAACTCTGCCATTTCCGCCGATGTTTCCCTGAACTCCAGAAGTAACGCTGGCGTTGCCCCGACAAGCACCATCACTACTCATTTCTACGTCATTAGTCCTTTCGGTTGCTTCTCTCGAACCACTAATATTGTATTGAACAGAAACATCTGCCTGTACGCACTGAGCAACAGCAGGAGAGAAAAATAAGCTAGAAGGCAATAAGCTAGATGTCAATGACAATCCTATTGTCCACAGTATTAATTTCATTTTCACTCCTTTCAATTGCAGGTGTTACTAGCAATATTGTTTTGAATAATCTGACTACCAGAAGAAGTTATACGACTAGTAGACTGATGGGAGCTGTGACGACATTTGTAGCTATGTTTATCCCTAATATTGCTTTGCCAGGGCAAACGCCAATAACGCCAAGGAGTCCAATAGCGACGGCGACTAGGTACTCGTACCGTAGTGTCACCAGAATTAACATAAACGCTACCATCGCTGCGAGTAACAGCTTCTACGTTGGGAGTACGAATCTGAATATCTCCAGCCAAAGCTGAATTGTTCGTGGTGATTATTGTGCTGGGGACAACAACACTTACTGCCACGAACCCAATTAATTTTGTTAGTTTCATAGAAACAATCTCAATTTCGGTAATTTCAAATAGCTGTTAGCCATAAGTTATGAAAGCCAATGGCTAACAGCTAAAAGTGAAGCATTCTCAACACCACACTTTCAGCCAGAAATAGCTTAATAACGACGACTGCTGCGAACGCGACGGGTATGACTACGATTAGACTGTTGCGCGTCTTGAACGCAAGTATTGTACTCCCCTACCTGATCGCAATATTGATCGCTACGTTGAACAATACCCGTGCTACCACTATCGCCATAACTATCACGACCATGACGGCTATAATAGCTACCGCGATCACGGTTCTCTGTAAATTGCTGATTGCGTTGGTTAGAATTTTGTACCGAAACGTTGTCGTTACCCGTAACTACTGATTCTTGAACTGATTCTTGAATTAAAGCATTATCTGCTTTGGCAGGAGAAGCCATCAAACCAACAGTAGAGATAGCCAAAAGAGCAAAAACTGCTTGTTTGCTATGGGAAAAAATTTGCATATTCATAGTGTGAAATAGTCTCTAATAAATCAACCTTGTCCAGAAACTAGACGCACCTATAAACGGAGTGTTCCAATTATTTTAAAATTTACCAACATTTTTACGACTGGAAAATTGTTGATTATGAAGATTCAGTAATTTCTATTTACAAAAGATTAACGACAACAAAATGCTGATAAATTTCTGATATTATTTCATTTAGTCCTTATATATTATCGATATATTATCGATAGCCAAAAATGGGTTTAAGAATAGTCAAAAATTTTGACGCAACCTTTACGCTCGATACCGAAGCGCATGAAATTTTATTTCGCTTGCTGACAAATAAGACTTTTACCAACCAGATTAGCCAAAGATTACACGAAGCCGAAATAGTATTTACTGACTTATTGTTCCAACCAGTACCCTACAGCCAGCATACCCCTAAAGGAATGCCCCGCGAGTTTGAACAGTATCACAATAGCGATCGCCACATCATTATCAATGTGCCACCAAACTTCATGTTTCAAGCCAAGATTTTCAAACCAAGCCGTCTCTGTGCTATATATCAAAAGGTTGGATGATTGTTGGTATGTATGAGCTTTTAGTTGGCTTTAGCAAGTTATTAGAGTCAGCTAAAAGCAATCAAATTATTAATTATTGATAGCAAAGAGCAATATTTATGTCCACCCAAACCGAAATTCCTTCTCTTTCTAGTTTGGAGTATTTGCCATACCTAGACGATGCAGGGTGCATCAGCGAAGATGCCCAAGGAAAAATTGGTGTTTATGCCATATTTAATCAAGAAAAAGTAATGCAGTATGTGGGTTATTCCCGCGATGTCTATCTCAGCCTTAAACAGCATCTAATTCGCCAGCCAAAAAACTGCTATTGGGTAAAAATCGAAACCATTACTCGTCCTAGTCGAAAAATTTTAGAAGATATTGCATCAGCTTGGATCAAGGAAAATGGGGCAACTCCCGATGGAAACGACAGTCAAAAAGCTATTTGGACTGAACCAATTAACGCCAATCCTGCTATGACAGAGGAAGAAAAGGCACAATATAATCAGAATGATGAATTAGGACAAATTAAAATACGAAAAAAAGTAGCTAGAAGAGTTGAAGCAGATATTCAGCAACAACTAAGCGATCGCGGTGTTACCATGAATATTCGCTTTAATCCTAAACTAAAAGAAAAAGGTCTATTAGACTTAAAATAAATACGATATCTAGATAATAAAAATATATAAGAGTTAGTTTATTGCTCTTAATTTACTAGCTGAGTTGTTTCTAGATCGATAACCACCTTTATACAATCAAGTATGAAAGCTGTACTACTAAACAACCGCTATCGCATTCTCAAAACTTTAGGTAGAGGAGGATTTGGCGAGACATATCTTACAGAAGATACCCACATGCCTTCAGGACGCAAATGTGTTCTTAAGCAATTGAAACCCATCGTCAAAAATCCTAAAACACCTTTGTGGATGAAAGAGCGGTTTCAGAGAGAGGCAGCAATTCTAGAAGAGTTAGGCGAAGGTAGCGACCAAATTCCTCGGCTTTATGCTTATTTTTCTGAAGATGATAAGTTTTACTTAGTTCAAGAGTGGATTGAAGGTTTAACTTTAGACCAATATTGGTCGCAAGAAGGCAATTTACATCGCGATGAAATCAAACAAATTCTATTGCAGTTGCTACCTGTACTAGATTATGTCCATAGTCGTCGCATCATTCATCGCGATATTAAGCCAGAAAATATTATTTTGCGTCAGGGAGACAACAAGCCCTTTTTGATAGATTTTGGCGCGGTTAAAGAAGCGATCGCCACAGAAATCAATGAAGACTCCAGCAGCAGCTATTCTGCTTCAATTGGCACTCCTGGGTATATGGCTTCCGAACAAGCAGCAGGTCGTCCCATATATTCTAGTGACCTCTACAGCTTAGGATTGACCATGATTTTCTTGCTTACAGGGAAATCTCCCCATGAGTTGGAAACAGACCCCCGCAATGGGGAAATAGTTTGGCTCGAACACGTCCTCAATATCGATCCAAAACTAAAAGCGATAATTAATAAAGCAATCAAATTTCATCCACGAGATCGCTTTACGACTGCTCAAGAAATGTTTGATACTCTCTTAGATGAAGAGCATCAAATAATCAACAACCCAACAGGAGTAACTCTAAACGTCTCCCCTGGAAATCATTATGGCAAAGAAAAATATTCTGAATTAGCCAATCGCCATAATACTGTTGATTTTAAACGTAAAAAACACAAAAAAAGAAGTTTACTGGCTATTTATGGTTTATTTGATCTAGTTGCGATCGCTGTGGCAGGTGGTACATTTG
>CAKZYI010000152.1 GCA_937884735.1 uncultured Pleurocapsa sp. | reverse complement strand
CAGTAGATCTTTAGCTTTTGACACCCGTTGACGCAAGACGTAATTATAGGGTGAAATACCCGTAGAAGCTTTAAACATCCGACAGAAGTAGAAGTTACTAATGTCTAGCAGTTTGGCAATGTCGTAGGTATTGATTTTTTGCTCAAGGTTATCGTTGATGTATTCAATAGCTCGTTTAAGTTTGTAACGGGGTAAACCGTCGCCATATTCTTTAAATAGATGCGTTAACGAACAATAGTTCTGGACTAAATGAGCTAAGACAGCGTTAGACAAATGTTCTAGATAAAAACTGCAGTCAGCAGGATTAGTTTTAAGTTGCTCTTTAATTGCCACACCGATACTGGCAATTAAAGGATCGGGTTCGGGTTTGGAAAACGCAGGAAGCAGTTCGATCTTGTCGGGGTCGATAGTTTCGGGGGCAATTTCTTTTAATGCCTGGGGTTGAATAGAGAATATAATAAACCTACCTGGAGTATTCCAAGCAACCCAATGTTTCGTTTGTGCGGGAATTGCGTGTACCGAACCAGGATTTGATTCTTCATGCTGATAAATATTATTTAGTTTGCGTTCTGGTCGAATTCGATCTAGCGTTAAGCAAACAACATGATGTTCTGTAGTATGAGTGGGAATTTCGTGAGCATCGTATTGATAGTAATCAAAATTGATTCCCTGTGGCACTAATGCTTTAGTAGAAAGGAGCGGTGCATTAGGTATAATTCGCTCGCGCGATCGCTTGTCAAAATGATTTACTTTTATTGGTTCGATCTTATGCATAGTTAAATTATTTTTTATATAGTAATCCCAAAGAGAGACTCGACTCATTTTTGCGACATAACCAAATTGCCAGCCCAATCTAAATACATTAAGGCTGGCGACGATTCAACATCTTTGTCAGTGCAGTTTAGTTTTCGTCCAAATTATCGAGAAAAGACTCTACATTGTTCAAATATCCTCTGTCATTAATGGTTTCAGGGGCTAGTCGTCCTTGGGCGATCGCCACATTAACTAAATCTTCTGCTGTTACCCGACCACGGCGAGCGGCAAAATCAAGTGCTCCAGCACGAGGGATGCCTTGACTACGGAAAGAACCTTGATAGGCACGAGTTACCAAGTTTCGAGGGGTAATCTGATTGGCAATATTAACAGATTGTTGATTGACCGCAGCTACTTCCGAAGCAAAAGCAGGTGCGGATACCAAAGAAAGAGCAAGAGTAGATAAACCAACTAATATTTGACGTTTCATAATAGTTCTCCTAAATCAAGTTAGATGAATGTTTTTTTCTGAGGACACGGGTTGGCAGGTCTCCTGCCAACCGTGAGTTGTCCGTGTTGTTAATAGAATCTCTGACTTGACTGAGACGGTTCTGACATATTTCTAAGAGATAGCCAAGATTTTTCTTAACTTCCCTGAATTGAATCTGAGAACTAGATGAGGAACTATCTAAAGCGAATAGCCACAATTAAATTTTCCCGAATGGTATACCATACTTGCCCCAATTCTCTTTGTTAAACGGTGACTGCCATATATTAATCAGCGCACTTTCAAGCCTCAATCTTCCCGTCCGATTATGTTGATTTTAAACCCCTTGATATGTCTGTTTATTTGTTTTGATTTCTGGTTTTCTGGCTAGCTTTTTACGGTCGCGACGCTTCACAACCAAGTAAATAGTAGGAACGAAATAGAGTGCCAGTAAGAGAGAACCGTTAATTCCCCCTGCGATCGCAATTGCCAAAGGTCGCCAAAAAGGACCTCCGCTAACTAATAAAGGAACAAATCCAGCAATAGTAGTAATGGTGGTAGTGATAATGTGGCGGGTAGCTTTGACTACTACGTCTTCTACGGCTTGGCGATCGCCTTGTTGAGCTTTGGGGTCTTCGTTAAAAGCAGAGAGAACAATAATTCCATTGTTAATCGCAATTCCCACCAAACCCATCGTGCCGACAATTGCCATAAAGCCCAGGGGTGAATTGGTTATCCGTAGAGAAAATAACGCCATCCCAACACAGCCAACTGCTACTGCTGCGACAATACCAGTCTCGCGGAAAGAACCAAGAGAAAGAACTAAGGCTGTAACCATGACGATCAAAAGTATCGGAACATATAGAGCCAAATTACCTTGAGCCTCGCTGCTTTCTTCGAGTTCCCCGCCCCATTCATAACGGTAGCCTTGAGGTAGCTGAAAATTGTTTGCTTCTAACCGCGATTGAAATTCAGCTAGTACTTCAGAAGGTAAGACTCCTGCGGTAATAAATCCCTGCACCGTATTAACTCGCTGCTCATTGCGACGGGATATTTTTGAGAGTTGGGGTAGTAAGTTAAATTCTCCCAATGCCGATGTCGAACGGAAGTCGTTACTTTCACTTTGCTGAGAACTCAAAT
>CAKZYI010000151.1 GCA_937884735.1 uncultured Pleurocapsa sp. | reverse complement strand
CCTTCGCAACTGTCGCAATAGCTTCTTTCTTTTTCTCAAGATTGCTACAATAACCATCTTCTTGTTTGGTTTTACTATCCACATGGAAAAATCCCAAGATTGTATCTTTGCCAAAGTGTTCTAAAAGCTCTTGTTTATTGATGTCTGGCTGTCTTCTGCCTGGGCCTCCATGGGTTGCTACAACTAAGATTTTGGCATCGGGTTCGCGATTAGTAATCAGAGTAATCCATTCCCGAACAAAACCCTGCTGGGGTCCTTCCCTCGGTTTCCAAATAACTAAATATACCGCGGGGGCAGAGAAAAACAACTGGTGAGTAGGACGATACACCCTTTGCCCACCAAAATCCCAACCATTAAAAGTAATTTCTGTGTTGCTAGATGGGTCTATTATTTTGACTTGCTTAATTTCTATCCCGTGAGTTGTTGAACGACCTTCTTGCCAAGGATCTCCCCGTAATGCGCCCAGAAGAGAACTTTTGCCTACTTCTCCTTCCCCGATGAGGATTAACTTAGCTTCATTGAGAACTATCTCTGCTTCCTTTTTGGCACGAAGATATGCCATCACTGCATCTAGACCCTGGTCATAAGCAGTAGCTAAATCAGGATTAAGAGAATTATTTGCAAGATAAAGTCTTTTTAATTGAGTCAGAGAAGTAATTACCTCTGGTATCTCTTTCAACTGATTATTATTAAGATAAAGTTCTTGTAATCGAGTCAAATAAGCAATCTCTTTTGGTATCTTTGTCAACTGAATATTACTAAGAGAAAGTTTTAGTAATCGAGTCAGATAAGCAATCTCTTTTGGTATTTTTGTCAACTGATTATTACCAAGAGAGAGATATAATAATTGAGTCAGAGAAGTAATTACTTCTGGTATCTCTTTCAGCTGATTATTACCAAGAGAAAGCTCTCGTAATTGAGTTAGATAAGCGATCTTTTTCGGTATCGTTGTCAACTGATTATTATGAAGATAAAGATATTTTAATTGAGTAAGATAGGCAACTGCTTCTGTTATCTCGGTTATTTGATTATGATCAAGATAAAGATGTTTTAATTGAGTTAGAGAGACAATTTCATTAGGAATTACCTTTAATCTTAGACTATTAAGTTCAAGTCTATCTAAATTATTTTTTCTTGCAAAATCGATTCGCTTTAATGCCTCTCGATACCCTTCGTAGCTTATCACCAATCTCAACTCCCAAGAAATCAATTTTTGTCAAATTACAGCAAAATTATAGCTGTGATTTTTCATCGCTCCTGGAAATTATTAACAATTAATTTCTAATCTATTCAAATAGTCTGTACATATGGGGCATGCCTTGTTTCTGTCTTAATTGTCTTCGTTGTTTCCTTAAATAAATAGGAAAAAAAGAACGAATGCGATCGCCCCTGCTGCCATCCTGTTTAATATTACGATAGAGAGCAAGGTCGTAAACTGCACCATTAATAGTGGCGCGTCTTTTTTCTTTTTTAAACTTATAATTAACTAGGCTTTCATAGTATGCCACCGTTCCCATTGCTATCTCGCACTCTGGACTAGTACCAATAAAAAAGCAACCCTTCTTTTTAAATAATTCTATATCGATATTTTTTTTTGTATCACAATCGCGCAATAGCATTTGCACTGTAACAACATAAGGATTATCAACACCAAGATTGCCTTGTAAATCGTAATTGTGACCTAAATAGTTAACTCGCTGCTGTTTTTCATCCAAATAGAACTTAATCCAAGAATGGTAGCCAGAAATCGCCCCAGAAATTTTGTCGGGGAGATCGTCATAATCATATTTACCTTCCCCCACAAATATATGTTCAAAACCTGAAGCATCTTTAACCAAAACTTCGCCAAAATAATTGGTATACAAATCAAACCAAATACTTTTTAAATTCTTCGCAAACTCATTGCGATCGCAAGCAATATTTAGCCGTTCATTAATATATTTGCGAGCCAGTTCAATTGGCTTAGTAAGTAAAATATGCTCAATAAATTGCTCTATTTCTGCCTTTTCTCCTTGGGTGACTATTTCCGAACGCTGGTTATCAAATCGATAATTATCCAGTAGCTCGATTAAACTAGCATAGGTAGGAATATTATTTAATTTCTCTTCATTAACTCGGTAAAAAAGAGGATGTCGTGCCAAATCCAAATCTTTTCTGCCAAATGCTGCAACCTGTTCGTCCAAAAGAATATCAGCATTAGGATCTAACCATTTTCCATTAACATCGCGAGGACTTACTAAAAACTTATGGCGATCGCAATTCCAAATTTGTTGATATATGTCTTTCAAAATCTACTTTCCCACACCTAATATATAGTCTGTGACCGTAAGTACCAAAACTATTCAACTCGGCATTACTTGCCAAAAAGGTACATTTTGCATCATAATTAGCTAGTATTATTGAATTGTTATGCTCTCGTGGCTTAGGGGTAAAGCACTCCCTTGGTAAGGGAGAGATCACGGGTTCAAATCCCGTCGAGAGCTTGCTACATTGTACATTGCTGATAAAAACTAGTTTGCTTTTCTCAAAAGCTAATAACTAAAAACCAGTGAAAACGAAGGTAATTCACATCAAGCATCTTGTAATAGTTTTTTGTCATATTTGCTATTCCAATTACACAATTTTAGTGGTTTGTTTCCTTAATTGAAATTTTAAGTGTTGTTGATATTGTTGTTGAAATACAGCAATCAATTATCGAGAAGTTTTTTTATGATGACGATTCACCGTACCAAAATTGTGGCAACTATTGGACCAGCCAGTAGCTCCCATGAAATGATTCGGAAAATGGTACAGCAGGGAATGAATGTGGCGCGGCTCAATTTTTCCCATGGAAGCTATAAAGATCACGCCCATATTGTTGAGTTACTTCGATCTGTATCTCAGGAGTTGGAGACACCAATAACTATTCTGCAAGATCTTCAAGGTCCTAAAATTAGAGTAGGAATGCTGCCAAAAGAAGGAATAAAATTAAACAGAGGCGATAAATTAGTTTTGGTTCCTCACGCTGAAAATATTAGTGATTCTGGTACAGTATCGATTGACTATCCTTCTTTGGCGGGTGAAGCAAAGCCAGGGGAGCAAATTCTTTTAGATGACGGTTTATTGGAATTAGAGATTGTGGAAATAGACGATCGCAAAGTAATTTGTGAGGTAGTTGAAGGAGGAATTTTGACCAGTCGAAAAGGGGTTAATCTTCCTAGTCTAAATTTAAACTTGCCTTCAATGACAGAAAAAGATCAAAAAGATTTGGAATTTGGTATTTCTCAGGGTGTAGATTGGGTTTCTTTAAGCTTTGTACGACAAGCTGACGATATTTGCTACTTGAAACAATTTTTAAGCGATCGC
>CAKZYI010000150.1 GCA_937884735.1 uncultured Pleurocapsa sp. | reverse complement strand
AACTATCGACGGATTCATAATCTAATTTCCAGCCAGTATCATTAGGAATAAGCTCCACTGTTCCTTTTTGGATGCCACCTAGTTCGATGTTGCCTTGGGTTGCGGTTAGGTTTGCTCCTTCTAAAAATACATTACCCCCAACCAAAGCTAGAGTCTTAGCTGGCTGTACCGATAGTCCAATAGGGAGTTCGCTACGATCTACAGTAAAGGTATCAAAGTCAATAAATAAATTGTTACCAGAACCTTTTACAGTAATGTCGCCGTTTTCTTGCCCGTACTGCAAACCTGCGGGAATACTTACAGTCAGTAAGGGGGAAGCATTGGGATTTACTGCGCTAAATTCCGCACCATCGACAAACTGAAGATTATCGGCAGTGCTGCCAATAAATGAACCACCAATATCTAAAGCAGCATTTTCGCCAAAGATAATTCCGCTGGGATTGATTAAAAACAGATCTGCGCTACCATTGGCACGAATTAACCCATCAATATCAGAAATGTTATTGCCCGTTACTCGACCGATAATATTATTTATGTCTACTGCATTATTAAAAAATGCAGTCTTGCCAGTATTAACTGAAAACTGCTCAAAACTATGAAATAGATTATTTCCTTGGGTTGTTCCTCCTATAATTTCTACTGTATCGCCATTAGGAGTAACTACGGAATTTTGAGGCAGAGTACTGTCGGGAACAATTTGAGCAAAAGCGATCGCTCTTGAGTGAGCAACTAAAATTAATGCCAAAGGAAAGAACCATAGTCTAGTTGAGAAAAAGCGATCGCAGTTATAGAGCATGGGATATTACAAATAAAGTCCGATAAATCTGCTTAACAAGCAGTATCACAGCTATATAGTTCCCATAAACAACTAATAAATTCGCGATCGCAATAAAATATCGCCGAGGGGCATATACCGTAAGGGCTAACAACTGTTCCCTCTTACTCAAATATGATTACGCAATTGACATAACCAAAGAAGCCTCATCTGCTTCGACAATATCTGATAACTGCTCTGAAAGAACACTACCCAACTTTTCTAAATCTAAAGTGGCATATTCTGCCAAAATTGCTTCACCATCTTCAATTAGCTGCGCCACGACTTCTGTAACTTCTACCATTGTGTCAATTGTGTCAATGTCAGCTAGAGCAGCTTCATTGGAATTATTATTTACTGTAAAATTACCTTCAAATCCAGACAAATAGTTGTCAACTAAAATTTCTGCAACCTTAAATTCAGACCCTAAAGTATTATTATCTATATCTATATCTACATCTAAAGTCTGAAACTTAATATGCTGCCATAACCCAATTAGCCAAGAACCACTACTACGACTGCGACGACCGTGATAAGTTTGACTTTCTTTAACCATTTTCTCGACATCTTTTTCACGATCTTCAATAGAGGCATCGTCGGCATCATCCAAAGCATTGTCATAAAGCTGTTGCCAATTTATTTGACCAGGATCGACTACATCCCAACCCATCACGTCCATTGCTGTAGTATCCAAACCAGAAATATTTCTCTCCTGACCCATTTTTAGGGCAGGGTCCATAATTCCAAGAGGATTATTACCACTTTGCTTCCAGTGGCTAGCTTGATAACCATCGCCTCCTATATTTGTATATTCTCCTGTAGAGAAGTTGCCTAAATTAGTCTGTCCTCCATCAATGGAAAAGAAAGCATCCCCCCCGACAGATAAATCAACTTGTCCTAGAGCAGCACTAGCATTAGAGTAGCGGAAAAGATCTAAAGGAGTTGCAAACTTTACCTTATCGCCTTTAATGTTTTCGCCTTTTTGGTAGGATTCAGTAACTACATTTAACCAATCTCCATCAGCCATACCTCTGACAAAGCCCATGACATGACCAATTTCATGCATAGCTACAGAAACAAAATCAAGGCTATTACTAGCAATATTGCCACTTCTTAAAGGATCGTAATCCCATTGTGCGTTAGATTGACCAGTCAAGTCGTTCATCAAGATATAGCCATCTAATTTATCGCGATCGCCATCTAATATATCTAATGCTTTAGAATTAGCATTAGTCAGCTTCAATTTTTTTACTTTCTCTAATTCTTGTCCATTCATCAAAGCACCAAACTCTTTATCGCCATAAGAATGATAAAAAGCTGTCAAGTCATTTTGGGTAGTAATGTCATCTTGCATTTTCTCCCACACTTTTTTATATTCGACATCTTTTTTCATACCAGGCAACGCACCACCGATTACATTTTCTGGTAGTTGATTGGTCATCTCAACATAAATGTTGACAGTTACATCATCTGTTAAACGCTGCGACCAAATTTGCCCTGCCATTTCAAAGCCCAATATCTGCTCTTCGGTAACTCCTGGGGCATAGCTAAAATCAAATTGTGTTCCTTCCATGTCTGTTTAATACTCTATTAACTAGTAGGTTTTTTAATAAATGAGATTTATAAATCTGTTGAATATCTGTATGCCCCAAAAAATATAATACAAACATAGTTTGGGCTATTACATTACATTTTAATGGTGTCTCATGCCTATATGTAACGCCTTTGTTGTGAACATATAGTGTGCTAAAAGCTTTCATTTCAAACGATAAAAAATATTTTTACCGATAATAAATATTGTTTGAAGATAATTTTGCAAGTATAGTTACTAGTTTTTAATCAAAAAAGCAGTTTTAGGTAGAAAATTGTCTGTGTAATCTTGCAAAAGAAAAATTATATCTACAAAATCATTAAGTGATTGCTATGACTGCGCCCAATTAACTTTTGTTTAAAAAAATATATTTGGTACGCGATGTGCAACTTATAGAGATGATTAATCTCTTCTCCCCTTATAAAAGGGGGCTGGGGAGGGAATGAATGGTCTTTCCCCAGCTTGGGGGAGATGAGAGGGGGCTGGAACTTTTAAAAATCGTACAGGGCGTATTTGGTTTTACCTAATATTTAGCTCAAAGGCTTTACTAAAAGCTCTTGGCTGGAATTTAAACTATCTTCTAAACCAAAAGAATCATCCTTTGACAGTAAATCTTTCATACCAGATCCTTTCGCTTGAACTTTGATTGCTTCTTTAAGCTCTAACAAATTTGATTCAACTGTGACCAATTCTAATTTATTGCCAAACTCTATATCTGTAACACTATTTGAATTATTTAATTTCTCACTTGAGAAAACTTCTGATGTATTATCCAAATAAATAACTACTGGTGTAGCAGAAGCAGTAGATCCCAAATTAAATTCCTGCCAACTTTAATTAAAATCTTCAATCGCCAAATTAAATTCCCGCCAAATGTCCGAATTTT
>CAKZYI010000149.1 GCA_937884735.1 uncultured Pleurocapsa sp. | reverse complement strand
TAGCCTGGGCTATTTTAAGATCTTCAGCTATTTCACTCACAGAAAGAGCAATTTTGGGCGCGCTCGCCAGTTCTCCTCCTGTAATAGCTGTTTCATTACTGTGTCCTGCAAAAAATAACACTTCCCAACCTCCCTCGTCAATTAAAGCTTGCTTGATTTGCTGCTTAATTTCGGCTGCGGGCTGGTTAATTTCCCAGGTAACAAACTCAATATCGGCTACTTGTTTTAAGGTATCGATCGCAGTGCGGTCGCTAGTTAAATCTAATCCTGTATCATCACCCAAGATAGCCAATAACCTGGGTTTACGGGGTCGTTTAAGGCTGTTCCGTTGGGAGTTGGTAATATTAGTCGGACTACGAGCGATCGCAACAATACCGCCAAATTCTGCACCCAATTCCCACCTTTCCCAAGGTAGTCTTTCTAATTCACCACCACAGGTAAGAAATAAATCTACTGGGGTATTATTTTTAGCACCGCTAGCAATTTTTGCCCTGATTTCATACAAATCCTCCTGTCGCAGCCAACGATGAAACTCCGATAAAAACTGGGCTTCAGCCTGAACTAACTGGCGATGCCAATCTTGGGGCAAACTAATTTTACCGTCATTTTTTGGCTTCCGCACCCTAGCTCTTAGAGCAGTTTTATAAAAGCCCAAATAAGCCTTATGCCATGCCTGATATAGCTGAGAAATAAGATCGGGATAAGACACCATGGTCGAAATTTGTTGTCCCTTGCCCCAAATCAATTTAAACAGACAGGTGCGCTCTATTTGTTGTATTTCAAGTTGGAATTTCATGGCAATAGACAATGAAAAATAAAGACATACTTCTTTTTTAGAAAAGTAATTTAGAAAATATATTATTGACTATACCCCTCTTAATTTATTTGAAAATATTCATAAGCAAACTCTTACGTAAGGGGCTTGGGGAAGACGTAACGTCCCCAACAGGCGAGCGACCCCGCGTCGCCGACAGGCGCAAACAAAGGCTTTAGCCGCATGTAATGCGCGAGATTGGGGTCTGGGGGAAAGTTCCCCCAGTATCAATAAACGGTTCTCATAAATAAATTGACAGTACGAGCTTTAAAACTTACATCAAACAGTTAATCAAAAACAAAATTAGGAAAAGTAATAATTTCGCCATTTACCAAAGCAACGCTGACAATAAACTGTTCTTGCAATTCACCAATCACCTGAGTATAAATATAAGAATCATTCGTATCTTCTGGAACAATCTTTTCATCCAGAATTGTTTCCCCCTCTTTCAATTCCAGCTTCAAACCTTGGGGCAAATAATTATCTGGTTGCGCTCCCAAAACCACCAACAAACTCCATTCAGGTATACCTTCCGTTTCCTCTACTTCCCAAGTAACAACAAACATACGTAAAGCATAAGTGCCCAAATCAAAGTCACGAAAAGCACCACGGGCATCAGGGGGAATATCTTCGCCACTGTCCCTAAGTTGAGTAACAATTGCGGTAAATTCCTCTGGGGGAGATTCACGATTGACTACCTCCAAATCTCGTAAACCACTAGGAGCAAGATCCAGGGAGGGGAACAGCGTCCAAGATAAACTCTGCGCTAGCTCATCTAGTTCATTAGACAACCAAGACTTAACGTTGATTGCTGTTTGAGTAACTTCAGAAATAGTATTAAAAAGGCGATCGCGCAATGCTGCTAAACTATCTCCCAAGCTAGGTTGAGCAGTTTGTAATTCATAAAGCCAGTTAAGCAGACTAGAATTACTTAGTATTGGTGCTGCTTGCGACCAAGTTAATATTTGATGCAAAGACTCGCCAGACTGTAATTGAGGAATCGAAGACTCGATCGCCCTTTGAATATCATCAGTGATGGTAGTAGCAGAATCGGGTAAAGCAATAGTGCTAGATTCTAAACAACGCAAATATAATAAAATGTCGTCTGGTTGAGGATTAAACCAAGCCAAAGGTATTTCATAAGTCCAGTCTGCATCAGCCGATATATTAGCAGTTTGTTTGCGCTGCATCATTTCGTCATGGCGAATAAAGCTATCAATAATAACTTCAGCTTGTTCTTCTACGACGTTAACTAAAATATAAAAATGAGGAATGTATTCAGGTAAATCGACTACAGCCCGATCTATACTGATAAACTCGTCGATCGCCACACCGTTGGTCAACAAACAGATTTTATATTCCCCGACGGTTAAATTAAACACCCCATCGATATAGCTAGCGTAACTTGGCTGCATTACCGAACAGCTATCAGAATTAATAACTAAAGTATTATCTCGCTCTTCAAGCCAAGCTGTGAAACCAAATAAAGCCAAAGAGTTAAGATAAGTCTGCCATTGTCGTTCGGGATCGATAATGCGATCGCTTAATTCTACGGCGCGATCTATTTGTTCGTCTGATAGTTCAATTCCTGTTTCTGAAAATGATTCAAAATCTAGCAAAAGGTTATCAGTTTCAATGTTGTAATTAGTCATAATAATATTTTTAATTAGTTCAACTCAGCTTAAAGATATTTATTTCTCATAGTTTGGGGGGTATGCAAAAATTGGTTTTTTAATTTTCCTAGAGACGATCTAAATATTCACAAATTCTTTTTGCCAAAATACTTTGAGTACTATCAGCAACGCTGGCTTCTTTTTCAGCTTCGTTTAATACCAAATCTATTTGTTCTCCCAAAGCCAATTCAATTTCACTTTCCCTTTGTTTTAATGATGCCAAGTCTTCTAATTTGGTTTGAGCCATCGTCCAGTCTTTCATCAGTTGCAGCATTTGATGGCGGATATCGATTCTTAATTCCTTAAGCTTGAGCAGCCTAGTTACCTGGTATTGAGCCTGTAGTTCGACTTTAGGCGCGATCGCACTCATCGATTCCCCCTGACAGTGAAATAGTTCGAGTGCGGTAATAAACTGGGGTGCTTTAGCCGCTTTTTTGCCTTTGAACTTACTTAGACGAGTGGTAATTACTGTTTCAATTGAGCTATCTAGGCTTTGTTGAAACTGTTGCTGATAAGATTTCAAAAAGTCTCCTTGATCTACAGTTTCTTCTTCGTCTTGAATTACAGAAGCCTGCATTCCTTCGGTATTAATCTCTGTATTGTCAAAAGACTCCTGTTTCATTTTGCCACCCCGCACATGGATGCGATACTCTCGCAGCAAACCCGCCAGTTTCTCTAGTTGGGTTAAAGTTTGTTCTGGTGATAAAACCAAACCCTGTCGGTTAATCAAATCTGCAATTCGCTCTAACTGTTCTGTAGAGGGAGTTGTACATTTTCTTCCCTTACTTTGACGACTTTTTAAGCGATCGCGACGATACACATTATGATAGCCAGATAGTAAGATACTTGCTTGCTCTATTTCACCTGAAGTTAGGTTATGAAACTCCGATAGGATACGATTAACTTGTTTAATATTAGTATCATTTAAAATTGCCCAGCTACTAATTAGATAGACTCCCTGTTCCAAGAGAAAACGCTGTAATTCTCTATTTTGCTTGACATACCTAACAGTCCAAGTCGAAAGATTTGCTTTAGCTGGATCGAAGGTTTCTAAAATTTCTACTGCCAAAGATTTATATTTACCTTGAGACGCTTGTTTGCCAGCAACCGAATCTCGAAAGCTATCTAAAGTGTCGTTAAGAGTATAAATAAACAGATCGTTGCGACTAAAGCCATGTTCTCTACCAAACTGTATATCTAGCTGGATGCAAGCTTGCCTAATTTGATGAGAAATAAAACAACGCAAACATCGATCCGCAGAAATATTATTTTCATTACCGCTATTTTTTATAGCAATCAAGTCTTTTTGTATTGTCAGATCTGGTATGTTTTCGCTGTCGCTAGAATTAGATACTTGTCTATGGAAAAATTGTTTTGCTGGACTAATTTCGGTGATTTTGATTTTACCCGAACTATCTAGCCTAACCAAATTCCAATATTTAGATGCCGTTTTCATGGCTAATGATCGATATAAATTAGAAACAAGAGAGAATAAAACTAAATATAGAAGTATTTGAGTTATCCAACTATATATTTGTCCTCAATCAATAGCATATAGAATCATTGTCCCCCAATAAAAATTTTTGTTTTAGTTTAATAAATGAATGTACCCTTACTCAATGCTTTAAAACAATCAGCACGCAAACTTCATTCGGCTTTTTACGCCCCTGGACACAAACAAGGCAAAGGCAGTAGCCCCGAAATACTTGAACTGTTGGGAAAAAGTGTCTTTGTGGCAGACTTACCAGAGTTACCAGAGTTAGACAATTTGTTTGCCCCAGAAGGTGCAATCAAAGCAGCCCAAGAACTAGCCGCAGCGTCTTTTGGCGCGTCTCATACTTGGTTTTTGGTCAATGGTTCAACCTGTGGAATCATTGCCAGCATTTTAGCCATATGTGGTGAAGGAGACAAAATAATTCTACCCAGAAATATTCATCAATCGGCGATCGCAGGTTTAGTTCTGTCTGGGGCAATACCAATATTTATTAGCCCAGAATACGATGCTCAAGAAGGATTGGCTTACAACGTTACTCCACAAGCTGTAGAAGAGGCTTTAAACCAACATCCTGACACCAAAGCCGTAATGATGCTGCATCCTACTTATCAGGGCATTTGCAGCGATTTAAAAGCGATCGCCGATATTACTCACAAATATAATATTCCTCTACTGGTAGACGAAGCCCACGGCGCGCATTTTGCTTTCCACGGGGATCTTCCTCCATCGGCAATGAGTGTTGGTGCAGATTTAACAATACAGTCTACCCACAAAGTCTTGAGTGCCATGACTCAGGCATCAATGCTACATCTCCAGGGTAGTCTCATTTCGCCCCAAAACATTAGTAAAGCCTTGCAGCTAGTAGAATCTACCAGCCCTAGCTACCTCCTTCTAGCCTCTTTAGATGCAGCCAGACACCAAATGGCAAGCGAAGGTGAAAAACGAATGTACGAAACCATAAAGCTAGCTACGCGGGCAAGAAACAAAATAGCAACCATCCCTCACTTATCTGTCCTTCAACCAACTCTCAAACCAGGCTGTCATCACTTCGACATTACCAGACTAACCGTCAACCTATTCCAATTGGGCATTACAGGCTTTGAAGCAGACGAAATTCTCCACGAACAACTCAACGTAACCTGCGAACTTCCCCTACTTCAACATCTCACCTTTATCATCTCCATTCGCAATCCTCCCCAAGACATCGAAAATCTAATCCATACTCTTACAAAACTCACCCAGTCCCCTATCCCCAGTCTCCTATCCCCAGTCCCCTATCCCCAGTCTCCTATCCCCAACCAATCGATATTGACACCCCGCCAAGCCTACTTTGCTCCCACCGAAACCATACCAATAGATCGAGCAAGCGATCGCCTTTGCGGAGAATTAATCTGTCCTTATCCCCCAGGAATACCCCTGTTAATGCCTGGAGAAATTATTACCCAAGAAGCGATCGCATATTTGCAACAGGTTGTAGCAGCAGGAGGCACTATTACGGGGTGTAACGATCCTTCCCTCCAAACCGTACAAATATTAAAACAGCCTTAATAATTAACTGATAACTGTTCACCGATAACTGCTTATGCTTTGGCCTTATAAGACTCCTGGCATTCCTGACAAACTATTTGAACGCTTACCTGGCATTCCTCTAAGTAAAAGAGAAGTCCGCATTCTGATTATTTCTTCCTTACGCATGAAACCAGATTCGGATTTGTGGGATATTGGCGCGGGGACAGGAACAATTCCTGTAGAAATAGGTTTGCTATGTCCCAAAGGACAAATAATTGCTGTAGAAAGAGATGCTGAAGTAGCAGGTTTAATTCAGCGCAATTGCGATCGCTTTGAGGTAAATAATGTCAAAGTAATTCAAGGTAGCGCGCCAGAATGTTTAGCAGAAATCAAACCCAAACCCGATTTAGTCTGTATTGAGGGAGGAAAACCAATCAAGGATATACTCAAACAAACTTGGAAATATCTCAAACCCGAAGGGCGCATTGTTGCCACAGTAAATAACCTAGAAAATTTATACATTATTTCTGAAGGTCTATCAGAACTTCAAGCCCGCAACGTTGAAGTAGTACAATCAGCAGTCAATCGTCTAGAAACAAGGGGGATTCATCAAACTTTTGCTGCGGTAAACCCCATGTTTATTTTAAGTGGCGAAAAACTATAAGTATTTGTAGAATCTAACTTTCTGGTTGCTTCTTGTAAAGAAAGACTAGGACTTGAACCATTAATTTGCTAACCTTTCATAAGGTTATCTTAAACTCAATTCTCACCTTCAATCAGCGTTGGTAGCAGTAACGCATTATGCCTTTGTCTCGTATAGTCAGTGCAGTAGTCGCGATCGCCCTAGCCTTGGGAATGATTATTCTCGGCGGATGGTATTTCACCTTTGGTATTGGTATTTTAATTGTTCTAGCACAATTGGAATATTTTCGTTTGGTTAGGGCAAAGGGAGTTGAACCCGCAGCCAAGACTACTTTGATTGTCTCTCAACTTTTGTTGATCAGTTCTACCCTCGCCCCCAATGTTACTGATGCCATGTTTTGTCTTGGAGGAACAATAATTTGTTTTTACTTGTTGTTCCAACCCAAGATGGCAACTATTGCTGATATAGCAAGCTCTATTTTAGGTCTATTTTATACAGGCTATTTACCTACTTTTTGGGTACGTTTGCGGGGTAGTCTTCCCAATGCCAACAATGCCAGTAATTTACCCCTCGATGGATATTGGCCCGATTCTTGGCTAAATCCCAGTCAGTTTCCCACCGCACTAACACTGACTTTTTTAGTAATGGCTTGTATTTGGGCAGCGGATATTGGTGCCTACACAATGGGTAAAAACTTTGGGCGCACTCGCCTTTCTGATATTAGTCCCA
>CAKZYI010000148.1 GCA_937884735.1 uncultured Pleurocapsa sp. | reverse complement strand
GCCCAGTGGAGCCTCATAATTCAGAATATATAATCTTTGAAGGTATTTCCGTTGATGAATTTAGCGGGGAACAATACTATCTAGATGCCCATGTTTCTTATCGCAATGCCTGTTTGAATGCCATTAACTATCTCAAGAAATTTGGCTTTACAGGAGAACAAGCCTATCTTTTGCTTAGTTGCGCCCCTGTTGAGGGAAGGATTAGCGGTATTGTTGATGTGCCTAACGCTTGCTGTACTCTTGCTTTGCCTACCGCCATCTTTGAGAAAGATATTGTACCGACCTGATTTTCTTTTGTTGGGCGAATAGCATTTGCCCAAACATCGATTAATTGCTAAATTATCTACTAAAAAAAGATGCCTCTGTATGAATATCGCTGTAACCCCTGTGGAGAATTTGAAACATGGCGCAGCATGGCTGAATATAACGCACCAATGAATTGTCCTGAGTGTAATCAAACTGCAACTAAAATCTTTTCTGTGCCCAATATCAATCTCAATTCAGGGAGTTTTAGTGCGATCGCAAAATCTCAATCTTCTGAACCGAGGTTAGTCAAACACGAACCAAAAGAGCCAGCCAAACCCAGGTATCAAAGCTCTACTACCAATAGACCCTGGATGGTTTCTCACGCACCAGCAAGATTTTAGACTTTACTTTAAGTGGAGCTATTTTTTAGGATAGGGACATAGCTGTAAAGGGTATTTTTGGCATAAATCTTCTGAGTTTCTTACTTTAGTTGTAATGGAATACCTCCGTACAATGTTATTTTTTCATAACACCTATACAATTAGATGTCTTTTGCTAATTAAAAGACAATAGTATTGGCAGAAGTGCCATTACAGTGAGAAAACTAACTTCTAGAAGAATTAAACTAATATGTTCAATAAAGATACCTTTTTCTTAGTTTTGTTAGTATTTATTCCCGTTTCCATTGCCGCGCATTTTTTGGAATGGGGAGAAACTATCGTCTTTGTTACTGCTGCTTTGGGTATTGTTCCCTTGGCATCCTACATGGGTACAGCCACCGAAGAAATTGCGGTTGTTACAGGGCCTAATATTGGTGGGCTACTCAATGCCACTTTTGGTAATGCTACAGAATTGATTTTGGCTTTTATTGCCCTCCGTGCTGGTTTAGTTGGGGTAGTAAAAGCGACCATTACAGGGTCAATTGTCAGTAACCTCCTTTTGGTTATGGGCTTTTCAATGTTGCTAGGTGGGTTGAAATTCAAAGAACAAAAATTTCAACCTACCGTTGCCCGTCTTAATGCTTCTTCCATGAACTTGGCTGTAATTGCTTTATTAATACCAACTGCGGTGGAATATACTTCTTCTGGTGTTGAAGAAAGCACTTTGCAAAATTTGTCTGTGGCAGTGGCAGCAATCCTGATTTTGGTCTATGTCTTAACCCTATTGTTTTCGATGAAAACCCATGCTTACCTCTGTGATGTAGGAGAAGCAGACTTAGAAAATGGTGAAGAAGAAAAAGAAGTCAATCTCACTTTTTGGATTTTTATTCTTCTGGTGGTAACTTTAGCAGTGGCAGTAGAATCTGAATTACTAGTAGACTCATTAGAAGTAGCCACCTCGGATCTGGGTCTAAGTGCATTGTTTACAGGGGTAATTTTATTACCAATTATTGGCAACGCCGCAGAACATGCAACTGCGGTAACTGTAGCCATGAAAGATAAGATGGATCTGTCTGTATCTGTTGCGGTAGGTTCAAGTATGCAAATTGCTCTTTTTGTTGCTCCTGTCTTAGTAATCGCAGGCTGGGTAATTGGTCAACCAATGGATCTTAACTTTAATCCTTTTGAACTGGTGGCAGTGATGGTGGCAGTATTAATTGCCAACTCTATTAGCTCTGATGGTGAATCCAACTGGCTCGAAGGCAGTTTGTTGTTGGCTACCTATGCAGTATTGGCGATCGCTTTTTACTTCCATCCTGTTGTAGCAGGGATGATTTAACATTTGAACATTGGGGTATAAATTGTTTTAATTAACTCCTAAGAACCGAATTAAACAGAGTTATTAAGTAAGTAATGGGTAATAATTATTTATTACCCATTACTTATTGCTTCAGAGGACATATAGAATTTCGTTTGCACAAGGTTGATTGATATTGAATTATTATCTGGGAATTGATTTTGGTACTTCTGGGGCAAGAGCGATTGCCATTGACCAAAATAAACATATTGTTGCGACGGCTCAAAATAGCTTTACTAATATAGTTCCAGACGAATTCCCACAGACATGGCAAAATACTTTATACGAATTAATTTCTGAGATTCCACCAACAGTTAAAAAACAACTTGGAGCGATCGCAATTAACGGCACTTCCTCTACAGTATTATTGTGTGATGACCAAGGAAAAGTATTAACAGCACCTTTGCTTTACAATGACGATCGAGGAAAAGAAGTATTAGACCAACTAAACACCATAGCCCCAAAAAATCATGTTGTAGTTAGTGCAACCTCAAGTCTGGCAAAGCTTTTGTGGTGGAAACAGCAGCCTTATTTTGAACAAGCCCATTATTTACTTCATCAGGCTGATTGGCTAGGTTGGTTATTACACGGCAAACTAGGGGTTAGCGACTATCACAATGCTCTTAAGCTAGGATATGATGTCGAGCATTTATGTTATCCTGGCTGGTTACAAAACCAGTTTTATAGCTTTTTGTATCCCCAAGTATTAACTCCTGGTGCAGTAATAGGAAAAATAACGCCAGAAAACTGCGATCGCTTTGGTTTACCTGTTAGCTGTATAGTAAAAGCAGGAACTACTGATAGTATTGCGGCGTTTTTAGCCAGTGGAGCGAGTCAGCCAGGAGAAGCAGTTACTTCCTTGGGTTCTACATTGGTTTTAAAATTGCTCAGTCGTACTAGGGTTACAGCTTCTGATTATGGAATTTATAGTCATAGGTTAGGTAAACTTTGGCTTGCAGGAGGAGCATCAAATACTGGCGGTGCGGTGTTGAAGCATTTTTTCGATAATCAGCAACTACAAAACCTTTCAGAACAAATCGACCCTGACAAAAAAAGCCCTCTATCATATTATCCCTTACTAAAGCCAGGCGATCGCTTTCCCGTCAACGCCCCTAATTTGGCTCCTCAATTGCTACCTCGTCCCAAAAGCTTAGTAGAATTTTTGCATGGTTTGTTAGAAGGAATAGCTCGCATCGAAGCTCGAGGCTATCAAAAGCTACAGGAATTAGGTGCAGATAGGCTGATTAGGGTACATACCGCTGGAGGGGGTGCAAAAAATCATATTTGGCAAAAAATTCGCCAGCGTCATCTTAATGTAGTAGTAAGTTCAGCCATAAATACAGATGCCGCTTATGGCTCGGCTTTGTTAGCGGCTAAAAAAATGTAATGTGAAGTATTAGAAAAAATAGAAAAGTGGTTAAATAAATTCTATTGCTGCTCTACCCCAACCTTTTTTAATAAAAACCCCGACTATATTTTACTTGCTAATGGCTAATGGCTACTCAAGCAAAGCGACACTAGTCATATCCCAATTCAGTCATAGTTTGTTCAAATATAGGAGTAATTTCAGGTGGCAAAGCAAATTTTTGATAACTTGGTCTACTTTGTAAAGTTTGCTCTGCATAAGAAAACATTTTTTTGTCATTGGGAAGCTCGCAAAAATCTAATAATTCTTTAAGACTATCTTTTGGTTGCCCAACCAAATCTTCTTACTTTAATAGATAAACTTTGTCGGGAAATTGCTTGACTATTTTCAACCCTTATTGCATTGTTAAAATCCATTCCACTGCTGCCATAGCTGTATGGTCGGAATAGTTTTTAATAGTTGCTAAATTGCCTTTTAATTCTGGGTTTGTTGCTACTATTTGATCTACAAGTAAATGCCATTTACGATTGTTTACTCCCCACCAATCATTGGTATCATCTT
>CAKZYI010000147.1 GCA_937884735.1 uncultured Pleurocapsa sp. | reverse complement strand
ATTACTCAAGGCATTGGCTTTCGAGGCAATCCTTCTTCCTAATAGCATACGGTTGACTCCCTACTCATATTTGAGAGCATACTAAGAAGTTACTCCGTTCCGAATTATCGTTTGGCGCTAGACTTAGATTCCTACTTTCCACCGAAGCTACTTGTGAAACATCTATAACAACCCCTTCAGATTGTTACCTCACATTTGGCTTAGTACCATTTTGGTTGCAGTGTATCATCCCAATTTCACTACTTTCGAGATAACGACAGGTCAAACGTAGGTTTCTCGCGTAATCATATCTAGCTATGCTCGACGGGGTCTGGATTAGGACTATCCGTTACCGCCTTTTATCCCATGCTGTACATCTCTTTGATAGTCAGTCTCGAAATGTGGGATACGCTGTTACTCTGATGTCAAGAGAGGTAGAATTTCACTACCACAACAATTCAGTTAAACAATTTGATTACACAAACTGTTTTACTCCATCCCAATATCGGTTAGCTTCTAACTCCCAAGAGTCACATAGCTGTGATCCGAAGTTGGTTCTGGAATAAACGGGTCGCACAAATGGAATCTCATCCCAATCTTCGCTATTGTCGCTATTTGGGGCGGTAGATTCAGAACTTACGGTAACAGAAGCCGTGATAGAAGAACTTGTTGATGTTGGTTGAGCCTGCATAGTAGAAGCAAAGTCAACGACATTGCTTGGTGTTGAATCGGGTTCTGGATAACCTTGGTTATCTTTTAATCCTGTTGAAGTCTCTATATTATTTGATTCGCCCACAGGATAAATTCGAGAAGCAACTAGCGTTGCTTTCTTTTCTTTATAACCATCGCGTTCTAGTAAGTTCATTGATAATCGTCCTTCAATGATAATATTGTCGCCTGTCGTATATCTACTTTTCATTTCTTCAGCTAATTTTCCCCATCCTTCTACTTTTAATACTCCTGGTGGATCTTCTTCTCTGGTAGAAGGAAACTCGACAAGCATTGAAGATACACTAACTTGGTCTTGAGTAGAGCGTAGTTGAGGATCTCTTACTATTTTTGCCATCAAAACACAACTATTCATGGGTTTGCTACTCCTTGTCTATTTAAACTATTAAAAACTTGTTGAACAATTGTACTATTTATTTTTGAAACTATCATCTCTTGGTAATTCTAAGAGAACTTGGAATTTGTTTTGAACTTAACTTTGCTCGCGGTCGACAAAATTTTGGACTCGCTGACGATATTCAGCAAGCTGCTTGTCTACCCAATAGCGATCGCCACTATTAGCGTAAATATGAACTAATGGTTCTCCCGCGTCAGGTAAAATCAAAATCCAGTTATCGTTTTGTGGATTAATGATTTTAACTCCGTCTATTAGCTCTAAATTTTCTGTAGGATGAGTTTCGACTAAGTAACGCATCAAAGATCCTTTGACTTTCCAAGGGCAGCGAATCGAACAAAACTTATGGCAGACATTAGGTAGATCGTTGCGAATATCAGCCAGAGATCGCTCTTGAATTGTCAGCATTTCAATTAGTTTGGCAATGCTAAACATACCGTCAAAGCCTGGATGAAGATGGGGAAAAATAAAGCCCATGTCGCTATTGCCTCCTAACACCACATTGGGATTATCTTGAGAGGCTTCCATTAAGGCAGTAGGGTTAACTTTTGTACGAATAACATTACCATCATGACGACGAGCAATTTCTTCTACAGCACTAGAAGCATGAACTGGCACAACTACGGTGCTACGAGGATTAGCAGTGAAAACTGTATTGACCATTAGGGCTGTTAAAGCCTCTCCTCTAATTGGCAAGCCAGCCTCATCTACCAAGATAAACTGCTCCCCATTTGCCGATACTTGTACGCCAAAATTAGCCTGCAACGCTTCTACTACACGACCTAGTTGATCTAATAAGACTTCTTTTTCTGTAGCTGAGATGGCTGTTTCTCTCAAGCTAGCGTTAAGCACCACCGCATCACAGCCAAACTTGGCCAGAAGTTGCGGTAAAATTGCTCCAGAAACTCCGTATACATAATCAATCACAATTTTGGAGGAACTATTACGAACTGCTGCAACATTAATATACTGTTCAAAAGTGCGACTGTAGGTATCTAAAATGCCACTGGGATAGCTGACGCTACCAATTTCTTGAATAGCAACTCGACGTAAATCTTCTTTGAAATAAGTACCTTCAATTTTCTTTTCTGTGGACTTGGAAATACTAATCCCTTGACGATCGAAAAACTCAATTAGTAGATAGTCTGGTCGATTGGGTTCTAAGCGAATATGAATCCCTCCAGATACATTGACTAAATTAGTCATCATAGTGCGGGCGATTGGAATAGCAGTAGCTTCTAAATTTTGCACATTGATCCCTGCTGACATCATACCAGCGATTTTAGCTCGTCCAATCATTCGCGAAACACTACGCTGATCGCGAGATACTAATACGGTTGAGCCAAGCTTCAAGGTTGAACCGTAAGCTGCACCCAATCTAACCACAAATTCAGGAGTTAGATCGATATTTGCCAATCCTGATACTCCTCGTTGCCCAAAAAGATTGCGTTGGGCCGTATTTCCCCAAATTAGATTGATATTTAAAACTGCACCAGACTCAATTCTTTTACTAGGCCAGACTCTAACGTCAGGGGCAATTTGAGCGTCCTCTCCCACAATAGATAAAGTACCTACTACCGAGCCTTCCAATGCTTGCGATCGCCGATCCATTCTGGTACCACGAGAGATAGTACAGGCACGTAAATGCGCTTCGTCTCCTATGGTCGCACCGTTCCAAATAATTGGTCGTTTTAAATCGGCATCTGCTCCAATAGTAACGTTGTCACCAATTACAGTTCCCCCTTCAATACTGACTCTTGCGCCAATACGACAGTTATCACCA
>CAKZYI010000146.1 GCA_937884735.1 uncultured Pleurocapsa sp. | reverse complement strand
AAATCAGGTAACATTAGAAAATGCAGTCTTGTTCTTAGCTAGTCAAGGAGCAAAATGAAAACGACTTACTAACGAAGTCTAAGAAATCATCGATCCTGAAACTGGTAGAGTTGTTCAAAGAAATGAAACTAGCCCAACATTGAGCGACTTAGATGGTGGCAGTGATGACGAAACTGGTACTGTTGCTTTGATGCTCAGAGGTTTGCAAGTTTCCACTGACGGCAGGCTTAACGCAATTACTTTAGTAGGCGAACCTCGCAAAGTAGAAGTAGCAACAGCTATGCTGACTCAATTAGACGCTCGTCGCCGCCAGGTATCAGTCAACGTCAAAGTAATTGATGTTAATTTGCTCAATCAAGATACGGCCAGTGCGAGCTTTTCCTTTGGAGTTAATGACACTCAATTCCTTCAAGATCGAGGTTCTGCCGCTCTCAATTTTGGTGGAGAGAATCCTGGATTTAGTGACACGTTTACTTTTAGACCTGAAGGAGTCGATAATGAACATACTACTACTACGGTTGTAGAGTCGGGTTCTCAAGTAATTCGAGATACAGTTACTATTCCCAAACCTAGTGAGCTGCCAGATAAATTTCTTGCCTTGCTAGAAAACAAAATTACTAGCGGCAATGCAAAAATTTTAACCGATCCAACTTTGACCGTACAAGAAGGGCAGCAAGCAACCGTAAAATTAGTTCAGGAAATTGTCAAAAGCGTTAATTCAACAATTGATGGTGATAGTGGTTCTAGAACTGTTACTCCTGAAATAGGTGAGGCAGGCTTGGTTCTAACGGTTAACGTGGAGCGAATAGATGATAATGGCTTTGTTTCCTTATCTGTAAGCCCTTCGGTTAGTTCTGTTGGTGCTACTCAAAGCTTTGAAAGTGGTGGCGGTGCAGCAAATACTATTAGTCTATTAAGCGAACGTGAAATTAGCTCTGGACTTTTAAGGTTGCGTGATGGTGAAACTTTGCTTCTATCGGGAATTATTCAAGCTCAAGAAAGAACAACTGTTTCTAAAGTGCCTCTTTTGGGAGATATTCCTTTACTAGGATCTCTCTTCAGAAGCTCTGAAAAAGCTAACGAACGTGCAGAAGTAATAGTTTTGTTAACTCCTGAAATCATTGAGGAGGATGCTGGGTTGGCAAGCAACTTTATGCCTAGTAAAGAAAGCCGTGAAATCCTTAATAAATCAGGGGTTGGGCTACTTGGAAACTAGGTAATCCATCTTGTTTTGTGGCTTGATTTTAGTGGTTGAAATCGAAAAAATTGTTGAAATCTATATAAATTAACGCTTTCGACGATCCATATTAGTCATGTAGAGCTTAGAATAAGGCAGTCACAAATTATGTGACCGTTGAAGAAAAACATAGTCTATAAAAAATGTTGTGGGTTTTTGTAACTCAGATGCTATAAATTAGGCTGGTTAGACAATTTTTCAATTCTTCGTTCTTATCGATCGAAAACAAAATACACACAAGCCACAAATATATACAAGAAGGAGACCATTTTAATGAATAAAGGTGAACTAGTCGATCGCATTTCTCAAAAAGCGACTGTAACTAAAAAACAAGCTGATGCTGTATTATCAGCGGCTATCGAAACCATTATGGAAGCTGTATCTGAAGGAGATAAAGTGACCCTAGTTGGTTTTGGTTCATTTGAGCGTCGCGATCGCAAGGAAAGAGAAGGACGTAATCCCAAAACTGGTGAAAAAATGTCCATTCCTGCTACTAAAGTCCCTGCATTCTCAGCAGGTAAACTGTTTAAAGAAAAAGTAGCACCTAAAAAATAGCTTGGGAATCAGTTAACTGATTTTGAATAGACCACTACACGGTGGAAATCTTAATTGGGCGGCTAAAATTGCTGGCTGCCCAGTTTCTGCTTTAATAGATTTTTCCGCTAGCATCAATCCCCTTGGTACTCCTCAAAGCGCGATCTCGGCGATTGATGAAAATACTACTAAGTTGACGGCATATCCCGACCCAAATTACCCCCAGTTACGATCCCATTTAGCCAACTATCATCAAATAGACCCAGATTTTATTTTGCCTGGCAATGGTTCGGCTGAACTACTTACTTGGGCAGGACGGGAATTAGCGCAACAAAATTTTACATATTTAATTACTCCTGCATTTAGTGATTATTTCAGAGCATTAGATACTTTTTATGGCAAAACATTTTCCTGTTGTTTGAATCTCAATCAGAAAGATGTGCAAATCTCTTCTTCAAT
>CAKZYI010000145.1 GCA_937884735.1 uncultured Pleurocapsa sp. | reverse complement strand
ATTCCTTTACGACTGTCAGCTATCTATCTAATATTCACGAAGTGCGGCATAAGAACTTGAGAATTGCTTCCCAAGTTAGCCCCTGGTAAAAGCCCACAGATATTGCAATGTGGTCAATTCGTTTATAGTTTAGTTTAGACAAACTATCATTTTACAACGAGCCAAAGCCCTTTTTCTTCTTTTTTTTCTTTTTTCTTCTACCTTGACCTGGATAGCCACCCATACCAGGCATTGCGCCACCCATACCAGGCATTCCACCACCCATGCCAGGCATACCCATACCAGGCATGCCCATACCAGGCATTCCACGACCCATATTTTGCATCATAGAACGCATTTTAGTAAAGTCTTTAACTAGTTTGGATACGTTTTCTTCAAACCCCGAGCCTTTGGCAACACGGCGACGACGACTAGGAGATTGGGCTAATAAATCGGGGTCAGCTTTTTCTGCTTTGGTCATGGAGCTAATCATAGACTCAGTGCGTTTTAGCTGGGTTTCTCCTTTGGCTAAATCTGCACCACTAATCTTGCCCATTCCTGGGATTAATTTAAGAACTCCTCCCAATGAACCCATATTTTTCAAAAGACGCATTTGTTTAATGAAATCATTAAAATCAAACTTTGCCTCCATTATTTTGGACTGCATCTTTTCTACATCGGCAAGATCTAGCTCTTCTTGGGCTTTCTCTACTAAAGTAAGAATATCTCCCATATTCAGGATACGAGATGCCAAGCGATCGGGATAAAATGGCTCTAAAGCCTCTACTTTTTCCCCAACACCGACGAATTTAATTGGCTGTCCCGATATTTGTCTAACTGATAAAGCTGCACCACCACGACTATCACCATCAAGCTTGGTTAAGATAGCTCCTGTGATGCCAATTTTTTCGTGGAATGTATAGGTTAGGTTAGCTGCTTCTTGCCCTGTCATGGCATCTACCACCAACAGGGTATCATCGGGCTTAATTGTATCTTTGATGCGAGATAATTCCCCCATCATATCATCGTCAATTTGCAGTCTTCCCGCAGTATCGACAATTACGGTATCGACTTCAAGCTCTTTGGCTTTCTCTATACCTTGTCGCGCAATTTCTACAGGGTCGGCATCTGTTCCCATTTCAAAGACAGGAACATCAATTTGATTACCTAAAGTAAGTAATTGATCAATCGCCGCAGGACGATAGATATCTGTTCCTACCATCAGGCAAGAACGCTCTTGTTTGCGTAAATACAAAGCCAACTTGGCTGTAGCAGTGGTTTTACCCGTACCTTGTAAACCAGCCATTAAGATGACCGTAGGGGGGGTTTCTGCTTGTGCCAGGGGTACATTGCTTTCCCCCATTACCTTGACTAGCTCATCGTAGACAATTTTGATAAACTGTTGTCCAGGGTTGACTCCAGAGATTACACCCTCTCCCAAAGCTTTTGCTTCGACATCAGCAATAAAGGCTTTGACTACCTGGAGGTTAACATCTGCTGCTAAAAGAGCGCGACGTACCTCTTTAAGAGTGTCTTGAATATTGGCTTTGGATATTTTGTCCTGACCGCGCAGTTTTTTCCACGCATCGTCTAACTTATCTGCTAATGCATCAAACATAAAATAAAGTTTCTAACTACTTTTATAATTTTGGAGTATTGAGGTAGCTTTTTAAAGAGTGGCGATAACTACTACTTGTTCAATACATTATATTTCTTTTGTTTATTGCCTTTTGACTTTGGAATCAAGTATATGTATTTACAATTGGTTCTAAGTCATATTGCTGATTTTCAATCTAATCGAGATTCATTACTTCAGTCAAATGACTGATGCTCCGTGAATTACCACCGCTTACTATATTAAAAGATACTTCTCGAACATTTCCAGAGCTTGCGTTGAGAGAATAGAATGCAGGCTCTGGTTTTACTATGTGCCCATAATACAAAATAATACATTATGTCCTAACGTTTTATTTGCGGCGAACAGTTAGTGAAGTTTAAAAATTAAATAAATTGTTAATAGATACTTAACAGATGGTTTAAATTGTTATACTGCCGATTGTTCATCTAAGTAAGTGTCATGATTAGCGATCGCCCTGTCCGCAAACGCTTTCCCATTCAGAGATGGCAGACTGCTATTCCTGACTCTGAAAGAGCTAGTAAACTAAGTGCTTCTACTGGGTTATTGCCCTTAGTGACTCAGGTGATTTTAAATCGAGATATTGCTACTATAGATGATGCCCATGCTTATATCGAGCCAGAATCGCAAGATTTGCCTTCACCCTTATCTGAGTTTAAAGATTTAGCAGCTAGCGTAGAGTTAATCAAAAATGCGATCGCAGACGAAGAAGAGATTGCTATTTGTGGCGATTATGATGCCGATGGAATGACTAGTACCGCACTACTGCTTTGAGCTTTAAAGCATTTGGGCGCAAACGTAGAT
>CAKZYI010000144.1 GCA_937884735.1 uncultured Pleurocapsa sp. | reverse complement strand
AAAGAAGGTTTGCGGGTGACTGATGCTGCCACAATGGATGTGGTGGAAATGGTCTTGGCGGGTAGAGTTAACAAGGAATTGGTATCTCTAATCAGCCGAGCGGGGGCTTCTGCGGTGGGACTATGTGGCAAAGACGGTAATATGATCCAAGCCCGTCCTGTGGGTAAGGAAGGA
Organism: uncultured Pleurocapsa sp.; assembly: GCA_937884735.1. GTDB lineage: Bacteria > Cyanobacteriota > Cyanobacteriia > Cyanobacteriales > Xenococcaceae > Waterburya. The sequence goes on along the minus strand of CAKZYI010000144.1, from coordinate 4,966 downwards.
GTCGGCTTTGTGGGTGAAGTTACTAACGTTGATATGGGATTGGTGGAAACCTTGGTCAATAGTGGCTATGTACCAGTGATTTCTAGCGTTGCAGCCGATGAACATGGACAGGCATACAATATTAATGCGGATACGGTAGCAGGAGAAGTTGCAGCAGCTTTACAGGCAGAGAAGCTCATACTTCTAACTGATACTCCTGGTATTATGTACGATTTCCACGACTCTTCTAGCTTGATTAATAAACTAGATATTCAAAAAGCCAGAACGTTAATTGAGGAAGGAATAGTTTCTGGAGGCATGATTCCCAAGGTAAGCTGCTGTGTAAGATCCCTTGCTCAAGGAGTACGAGCAGCTCACATTTTAGATGGTCGTCTGCCCCATTCCTTGCTGTTGGAAATTCTGACCGATGAAGGAATTGGATCGATGATTGTGGCATCAGAATTGATGGAATGATCGATGGGCATCGAGATTCAATTTTCTATTAAACGAAACAAGAGCAGTTGGGTTATTTGTTCGTCATTAAAATTGTCATCACTGATTAATAATAAACTTTGGCTACCATCTGGTAAACGAGGTCCCATAGTCATTCCTTCTAGATTATCCAGGTAGATATTTAGATCCTGCAAATCAAATAAAAGTTCTTTTTTGAGGGTATTTAACTGACCCAAATTTCCTCGGAGACTTTCAATATTACTAGTGTCAGTGGCATTTCCAATTACTACCTGAAATATTTTTGCTCCTGCACCAGTAAAGCCAAAAGTTCTTTCTAAACTAAGAAAGTAACCTTCAGTTTGCAGTGCCAATAGTTCGGTCAATCCATTAGAAATGACTTCTACTGGTGCGGGTTCTAAAAGATATAAATGTTCGGCTACCACAATTGGATTGCCAACAGGATTGATTACATAGTGTAGAAAACGAATTCGCGATCGCTCTTCGGATTCAAAAGATTCGTCTTGAATCAAAGATGATTCGGTGGCTGTAAACAGTCGAAAGGGATCTTCTGGTAAACCGACACGGTTGATTGTTAATGATTCAAATGCAAGATTTTCTTGTACTCCTTGAGTTATGTCTGGATCTTTACTCGCCACAAAACGCTGTGGCAAACGCAAATCTGAGATTTTTTTACCTGTTTCTAATTCAAATTCGCTAATAAAGGGCTTAATATTTTTGGTGGTACTGCCCTCACTAGAAATAAAGATAGTATTTCTGGGAGAAATAGCTAAACCTTCAGGATCTATTCTCTCTACGGAATAGTTGTTACCTGCTTCATCCTGTATGAAAGTTACTTTTTCTGGTTGAAAGCTGTTGATTTTAATTTGATCGCCCTGTTGCTCTACTTTTAAGTCGAAGGTATAAAAGCGGGCAGGAGATAGTTTTGCGCGGTCATCTGATAAAACATAAAATTTATTTTTCTCTCGATTATATGCGATCGCCGATAATCCACCGACTACTGTATCTTGAAATTTGCCTTTGGGAATTTCGTACTGATCTAGAAACTCTAAGGAAAAATCGCGGAACATTCTTTCTTCAGCAGACACCCTTTGAGGTGGATTACAGCCTGTTAAAGAAAATATCATACAGGCTATAAATAGACAGGGTAAATAACTGAAGGAGAATTTGAGAATGCGATTGCTCACAATTTTTTGCTGATAAAACCTACATTAATCAATTTATCAGAGTAATTTAACTAGAGTGTGTAATTACTAGTTAACTGATAAATTTTCTGTCGATAGATAAAAGCTAGGGCATTGATGATTAAACAGGTAGTCCCCAATCCCAATAAAATAAACGTGACGGGAGTAATCACGCCGATGATAAACCAGGTAGAAACATGAAGGAATAGGGTTGTGGCAAAGATAGAAGCAATTCCCATTGACCAAGATATTTTTAGCAAAGATTGATTCATAATTACCAATCCTAAAGTAGCAATCGTGGTGAATAAATTGGCTGGTACGAGAAAAGAACAAATCGCTACACAATGATTGCGAGAGAATTCAAATATTGGCTGGAGATCGAGCATAAATTTGACTAGAGAATGTATTTATACCTACTTAACTTAAATTTTAAGCGGTGAATCTGCCAATATCGAAGTGCAGGCAACAAATGATATATGACTTAACTGTTTGATTCTGTTTCTGTATCCAATTCTAAGATTTCTTGAGCTGTTATGCCATCACCCTGAAATCCAAAATACCAACGAGAAGCGGCAGCTTCGGCGCGAGTTACGGGTTTTTTCGCTTGAAAAAGGGTAGTAAAGCCAAAAATACGTCTCACATTAGAGCGATCGCCATTTTGATAGTCTGCATATAAGGCTCTTACTGCAGATGAATCTATATTCGCTGCATCTTGAAATCCCCAACTTTCTTCGATCGCTTCAATCGATGCTTTTGGTAGGGCTTGACGAGTATCTAGAGGAACTTTCCAGGTTACTAAATCTTCCCTAGTCAGGGGTGCATCTGGTCGGAATAATAATTTAGTACTATCTTGGGTCAAACGAGAAGGTACTAGCCCTGCTTCTGCTAAACCTTGAATTGCGCCAAAGTCTGGATTATCTTCTTTAATATCTTTAAAAGCTGGCTGGCTTGTGCTGTTTACTGTATATATTTTTTTGCCTGGATCTCCTTCATAGTAAAGATTGTTCGCTGCAATCAACCACCGAGCATATTCTCCTCTGGTAATAATGGCATTGGGAGCAAATTTGCTTACTTCTACATTTCCTTCTTGGGTGTAAGGGCTCAAAATGCCCAAGGCAGCAACGGTTTCTAGAGGCTGTACCAAAGGCTCTGGAATATTGTCTAAATCGCTAAAGTCAGAGCTACGAGCAATATAATCCCTATTCTCTGTAGTTGCTTTAGCAAGGTTATTTTGTTTTTTTCGCACTATCTCTGGAAATAGCTCGACCTCTTCGTTGGTGTTTTCTGACTTGTTTTGGGTAGCATTTACCCTTGAATCTTGTTCGGAAGACTCTAGAGTAGGGTCTAATTCCCTATTTTCTGTATCAGAATTGGAGAGGGCAACATCATCTTTTACAGGTTCATAAATAGCTGATAGTTTGGTACCGTTGTTTCCTGTTTCTTTATTTTGCGATCGCAACAAAGTTAGATGTACTTTGTGGTTGTCTTTAACGGCGATCGCTCTAGCTATTTCTGCCTTATCATCGAAATTGAATGGTTTGATGATTTCCCATTGATTAGAAGTCAATTCTGCCTGATAATAATCTGCGATCGCTTTACTATTATCTGAGCTAGTCCAAGTTAACATCCCTGATGCTTTGTCTTCTCCTACTTTGGCTTCTTTTAAATTAACTTTGGGATAAATTGGGAAAGAGGCGGGAAAGTTGGCAGGTAAGCCAGTTGGGGCTATTTCGTCTTGTGGTACGGGGTTTTGGGCATCGTCTTCTAACAAGGCTTGCTCGTTAGGAACATTGCTAGATACGATGTTTCCATCTTCTCTAATTCTTTTGCTATCTGCTTGAGGAGTATTGGTTGCAGGGGCATTATTGTTTATCTTGGTCGAATTTGAAGCGTTATTATTTGGTGTTTTAACCTTGGATTCAACAGTACCTTTTCTCAATTGGGGATCTGCCCTGACCATACTTTCTAAAGCCGAGCTGTTGCCGCAGCTAGCGAGTAAAGCCAACAAACCAGTAAATAAAATACTTTTAACTACCTTGGGGTTATTTTGCCTTAGTAACATAGCCACTTGCTGAAATTTAGATTGACTTAATTTTAAATCAATAGCCGATTATTTTTCCAAACGCACCACATACCACTGCAAATATTTGTCTGCGCCAATGTCCAATTCAAAATAGTTGTCTAGTAAATGTTGGGCTTGCAATTCTGGAGTTTCAAACTGTTCTAATTCTCTGGGAACAATTACTTCATCCAATAGTAGTAAATTAACCAGTTTTTCTTGCAAGTCTTGGGCTGTCATAAACTGTTCTTCGCAATCGGATTCGAGGACAATATATCCATCCTCTTGATACATAATTGAACTTGGCATGGGAAATCAATATATAAATAAAGTTTAAATTGGTACACTGAAATAGGGCGTGTGATCAATCAGAAAAAAAGAGCTTTTTTCGTGATGGAAGCATTCCCTAGCGGATTGAAAATCCGCGGGGTCTTCCATCCTTTTAACGACCTACTTCGTCGAAAAATAACCTCCGTAGCGTAGCTACTCAGAACATTTTTCTCCTTGTATCTCGATAAAATCCTCTCAAAAGCATTCTTCCCCTTAATTGATCACACGCCCTAATAATAAATGATGTTACAAACTAGCCATGTCTCCGATAAATAAAGCTAAAGATGTTCAAGTATTCCCTGTTGCTGCCAATACTCGCGTATTGCGATCGCGTACTTGGGATCGACTCAAATTTGAAATTGAATATGCTTTGCAAAAAGGGACTACCGCTAATTCTTATATTGTAGAAGGGGACAAAACTGCCTTACTAGACCCTCCTGGAGAATCTTTTTCTGATATTTTTTTGGATGCACTAAAAGAAAGAATCGATCTTCAAACTATTGACTATATTATTTTGGGTCATATCAATCCCAATCGAGCCAAGACTCTAAAAATCTTATTAGAAATTGCCCCAAATATTACGGTAGTTTGTACAAATCCTGGTGCCATAACTTTAGGCAAAATATTGCCTGAGACTAAATTAAATCTTCAAGTTGTTAAAAAAGAAGAAACTTTAGACTTGGGACAAGGACATATTTTAGAATTTATTCCCACGCCAAATCCTCGTTATCCAGATCATCTTTGCACTTACGATACCAAAACCGCAGTACTATACACCGATAAACTGTTTGGCTGTCACGTATGCGGCGATCGCGTTTTTGATGAAGGTTGGACAATCGATCTAGAAGATCGCCGTTATTATTTTGACTGTTTGATGGCACCCCATGCTCGCCAAATCATGAGCAGTTTAGACAAATTAGCTGATAAACCTGCTCGTATCTAT